>NZ_BAIO01000001.1 GCF_000613305.1 Komagataeibacter kakiaceti JCM 25156 | reverse complement strand
GGCGCTTCCGGCTGGCTGCACGGGCGGTGGCGGCGAAACAAGGGTATCCAGAACCGTTGCCTGCCACGAAGCCGGAAGGCCGGTAGGAAGCATTCCGGGTGGGAGATTGGTGTTCTGGGGTGGATTTGCAGCCGCGACGGCGGGTGCGGGGACAGGCCTGGCCTGCTCAGGCGGCTTGCTGGACCTGCTCTGGTGCTTCCCATGTGGCTGGGAGCGTACATGCTGCCCCGCAGCCATGACGGGTGTTATGGCTGAACACGACAGGAGCATGATGACCGGAAGCGCGATATAGCGTCTCACGCCTGGGGATCTGCTGGAAAACACGTATGGTCAATCCTGAGGCAAGGATGCGGTAGCCACCCTATCGCGTCGTGAAATTATAGGGCGCAGGCGCATGGCATCCTGACATGTTCCGCAGGCTTTCAATGTTGATCTCATGAAGTACCGGGCTGGCTGGCAGCCGCTCGCCATAATCATCCGGCCATCCCGGCTTTCCACCCTTTCGGGCCATGATGGAAAGTCGGGCTGGATGGGGTCACGATACAGCCGCCTTCATCGCGGCCGGATCATGTTCAGGCAAGCATGTTGACGAGGCTTTGCGTGGCGGAATCTTTTTTCGCCGAGTTCCCGGTGGGAATGTCTGTCCCGTCGCATCGAACTGCATGGATGACTTGGAGCCGTCTATGCTTCTGGAGGCGATATTCAGGCCGTTGCTCGCCACGTTTTCCGGCTGGGTGGCGCGATGGGCCGCATGTGTAATCTCTGTCGTATTTGTGCGCATGCTTGAAGCAAGCGCCGCTGCCGCCGTAGTATCCGCCATCTCTATCGTCCTTCAAACCCGGAAAAACACGGCAGGGAAAAGACCAGCCGCTGCCATGATTCATGCTCTTCGTCTTATGGAAGGCCCACAGACACCACCTAACCATACCGTTATCAGATTATGGGATGACCATGGCTTAGCAAGGTGTTTTTTGGCCATGGAGTAAAAGGATGTTAAGGCTGATACGGTTTTACAGTGGTCAGGGGCATTTCGACACGGTTCCCTGTCCTGCCACGGACAGGCGCAGGTGCGCGGTAGAAACGGATATGCGCGGAAGCGGGTCTGTATTCCGTGCGTGAATGGCTTTCAGGATGGGTAGCGGAAGAGAACATGCGGGTACTGTGTATCAGTGACAGTTCGATCCATGGCGATGGACGGCCCTGCACCGGGTTGTCCAAGGCCGCGATAGAAGGGGCCGTATCCATGACGATGTCAGGGCCGGAAGGGTGGTGGAAACCCTGCGCCGCTCCCAGTACGACATCGCGGTCATCCAGCAGGTGAAGCCGGATGCGAAACTGTTACGTCATATCCGTAACAGCCGTGTCCCGACGCCCATCATGATCATTGCCCGGGACATAACCCCGGCAGGCGTGGCCGAGGTCCTGTCCGTCGGTGCCGATGACTGTGTTCCGGCATCGGTCGATCCCGTGGAGCTTCTGGCCCGCCTGCGCGCCATTATCCGCCGTGCCAGCGGGCATGACAGCCTGACCCTGCAGATCGGGCGGCTGACGGTGAACGTGGACCGGCGGGAGGCCTATATTGATGGCAAACCGGTCCCGCTGACCAAACGGGAATACGACATTGTCGAACTGCTGGCGCTACGTAAGGGGCAGGTACTGAGCAAGGAGGCCATGCTCGACAATCTTTATGCCGGGCAGAGCGAACCGCATGGCAAGGTCATTGATGTCATGATCTGCCAGATACGCAAGAAAATGCGCAGTATGGGCATTGAAGAGCCATTCACCACGCTATGGGGAATTGGCTGCCGTCTTAACGAGGATGCCTTCATCCCGCTCGGTGCGCGGATGAACGGTATTGACGGCTCCGTTCACCCCGCGGCGCGGGAATCCAGCATTCCGGTTACGGCGGGGATCAAGATGGTGCCGTCAGGCGGGCTGGACATGCTGTAACCCGGGAGACTTCGGAACCTGTTTTAAACAGCCTGTCAGGGCAGGCCGGGCAGGGAGCATGGGGGTATTTGGGATCAGACGTCGCTACGTAATGTAAGGGCGGTCTGCTCGATCTTGTTGACCGCATAGCGACCGGACGCGGCATAACCGGTGGATGATTCCTGCGCGGCATCCACCACAATCAGCCGGATAAGGGTATTCTGCGCCTCGATCGCATTCTGCAGGAGCTTGCGATTGGTGCGGACCAGGGCGCCAAAACGCTTTGCCGCCTCTTCCGTTCTGGGGGTCAGCAGAAGCTGCCGTGCCTCGTCCGGGGGCGTGGCCTCTTCACCGGGTGCCAGCAGGTCTTCAAGCGCCTGCATCTCTTTCTGCTTTTCAGGCAGGAGATCGGCCACGTTTTCCAGCTTCGTGGCGGCCAGAAGATCATTCTCCTTTTCCAGAACCGCGCAGACCTTCTCAAAGCTGCTCAGGAGCAGGGCTTCCATTTCATCCGGTGCGCGGGTCATGACCTGGCCTGCTCCTCAGCCTGTTCCTGCATGGCCAGTATCTGGCGGTAAACGCTATCGGCCAGCCCGATCCCGCCATTCTTGGCGATCTGCTTGCCCATTTCCTGAATCTGGAGCGAGCGGAACTGTGATTCAGCCGCCCCACCGCCAAAGGGGCCGCTCGATGTATCGACGGTATCGAACATCGGCTGGAGGAATTCGGTAATGGCCACCCCTTCAAAATCAACGGCCGCCTTGTGCGCCTGTTCCGCCAGGGCGGTGTCCCTGCTGGACTGCGTGGCTGATGCCTGCTGGTTGGCAGAGGCCAGGGAACTGGTGATGCTTCCTACACTCATACTCTTACCTTACCTCAAGATCCGCCTGCAGTGCGCCATCAGCCTTGATGGCCTGTAGAATACTGATCATATCGCGTGGCCCCATCCCGAGCGCGTTCATACCAGATACGAGGCTGGCAAGGGTCGGGCCTTCACGCAGTATCCCGAGGCGATGCGAATTGTCCGTGCTGGCGTTGATCTGTGTCTGTGGCACGACAGCGGTCGTTCCGTACGAAAAAGGCGCGGGCTGAACCACCTGCGGCATTTCCGTGACCTGAATTGTCAGGTTCCCCTGAGCGATGGCGACCGTGCTTATGCGTACATTATCGCCCATGACAATCGTGCCGCTGGCTTCATCGACAACGACCTTGGCCATGGTATCGGGTTCGATGGTCAGATCCCCGATGCGATAGAGTGTCTGCGCAGGGTCGCGCCCCGTCAGGTTGACCGCGATGGTGCGGGGGTCATCGACGCGTGAAAGCCCACGGGCGATATACTGGTTGATGGCGTTGGAAATCCGGGTCGCGGTCGTGAAATTGGGGTTGTGCAGGGAAAGGTGGATGACCCCGGTGGCCCCGAGCGCCACGGGCACCTCACGTTCGACCACACCCCCATTGGCGATATGGCCACTGGTGGGAATATTCCGCGTAACGCTGGCGGCCGCGCCCGTCGCGGAGAAGGCGTTCGTGACCAGGGAGCCTGGGCCACGGCATACACTTCGCCATCCGCCGCCTGCAGCGGGGTGACGAGCAGCGTGCCGCCGGTCAGGTCGCGGGCGTCACCCACGGCGGAAACGGTCACGTCGATATGGCCGCCCCCATGCGAGAAAGGTGGCAGGGTCGCGGTGACCATCACGGCCGCCACGTCATGCGTCTGAAGCTGGATTTCCTGATCGCGGATGTTCACCCCGAGGCGGTTGAGCATGCCGATCAGCGTTTCGCGTGTGAAAATCGTGTTGGTCAGGCGGTCGCCAGTGCCATGAAGGCCGACAACGAGACCATACCCGACAAGCTGGTTGTCCCGCACGCCTTCATAATCAACGATATCCTTGACGCGCACCGTCGCCGCTTCGGCTGGCGCGGCTACGAACATGCTAGCAAGCATGCAGGCCACCGCAAGCAGGGAGATGACCCGTCGCGCCAGTCCTGTCACGTTCCTTCCCGCGTCATGAAACGAAGAAAATCCCCTGTCATGGCTACAGGCGGGCATGGCCGCCACACTTCATGGTCGCCTTGAGGCGATTCCTCATGGAACTGGTCACCTTATGTGTTTCAGCCAATGTCTTTCCCGGGACAAGCTATAGCGTCCTGTAGAATACGCTGGCTGGCCATGACATTCAATGCTCATCACATCCTGTGGCTTCAGGCCGGCATGAAAGCCCGTCAGGAGCGAAAATCGTATTCAGGGGGCAGGGAATTGGGGTATGGGGCTACAGTTTTTTGCCAATCATGCCCGTACCGCCATGAAGGAGACAGGGGCCCATCTGTCCGGGAATGAAACCCCGGCAGGGTCACGTGACAAATAACATGAACGAAGGAAATCAGACAGCGTATGTAATAACGACAGATGAACTGTCCGGACCGGCTATACGATCATGCCACCGTACGGCAGGTTGATGCCATGATCCTGCCCTGTCGTTCATCCTTTCTGGCCTTCATGTCCCTGCCTGTCATGGGCTTCTGTCTGTCGGGGGCCATGGCCCGATCGCCAGAGGCCTCGCTCTGCGCGGACGCCACGACGCAGGCTGAACGTGCCCTGCATATTCCTGACGGGTTCCTGTCCGCCATGAGCCGGGTGGAGAGTGGCCGGACGGATCCGGATGGGGTCGTTTCCGCATGGCCATGGACCGTCAACGCGGTAGGCACCGGATACCATTACGCCACGCGGGAAGAGGCCATGGCGGCCGTGCAGACATTTCATCGTCAGGGGATCGTGTCGATTGATGTCGGGTGCATGCAGGTCAACCTGCAACAGCATCCCGATGCCTTTTCGTCCCTGGAGCAGGCGTTCGATCCGGCCCGGAACGCGCTTTATGCCGGCAATTTCCTGCTCCAGATGCATGACCGGACAGGAAGCTGGCCCCGGGCAGCGGCGGCCTATCATTCCCAGACCCCCGGTATCGGCTCCACGTATCAGTGGAAAGTGCTGGAGACATGGGCCGTTCCGCAGGATGAACGTGGCAAGCAGGCGCCCGGCCAGAAAAATGGCCAGAAAACCTCCCCTGCCGGGGCGCAGCCTCTCCCTCTTGCCAATGCGCTCAGCACGGGACGCCACAAACCTGTCATGATCGCGGCGCCCGCGGATGGAAAGGGTGGCACGGCAGATGCTCCGCCCCGCATGTTCCATCCCTTCCAGGGGAGCCGGCATTTTGATGAGCCTGCCGTGCGCAAGCCCCCAATGGCGGGTATGCGGGGGCGGACGCTGGCGTCATACCGTTCGGCCCCCGTGGCGATGGCCATGCACGGTAACTGATTGAACTACACCCGGCTCCGGCGGCACATGATGGCGTGCCCGCATTGGGGCGCGGTCAGTCTGCTTTCCAGTCCCTTACCCATTGTTGCAGGGCGGCGCCGACTTCCTTCAGGACGGGAGCGAAACCTCTCTCCTGCGCGCGGAATATGCGTATGCTCGGATACCACGGTGAGGTATCGCCTGAATCTCCCCAGCGCCAGCAGGCGTCCCACCGGCTTACCAGCCACACCGGCCTGCCAATCGCCCCGGCAAGATGCACGGGCGATGTATCGACGGATATGATCAGATCCAGACTTTCCATCAGGGCAAGCGTATCCGCCATGTCCCGGATTTCGCCCATCGGGTCGAACAGCGGCTGGCCCTGCCAGGCCGTGAGTTCCTGCCGGGGCGCACCGAACTGGAGGCTGATCAGTGTCGCATCCACCGGGGTAAGGGCGGCGCCCATCTCGGCCAGAGTGGTGGAGCGGCGCTTGTCGGCCGCCACGAACTCGGCCTGCATGCGGCGCTCTCCCGCCCAGACAAGGCCGATGCGGGGCCGACGGGCCGGAAGCATGGCGGAAAATCTCCTGACATCATGCTCATCGGCCCGAAGGTAGGGGATCCGGGCCGGAATATCGCTTTCGGATTTTACGCCTGCGACAAAAGTCAGATCCGGAATGGGGACGGCATAGCTGTAGCCTTCTTCCCTATGGAAATCCGTAAGCTTCCTGACGGTGACATCCGGAAAGGAAAGGGTAAGAAGACGCAGCAGCGGCGGCAGGGTGGCAATCGTTATTTCCGCCCCTTTCTCCAGCAGGTACGGAACGAACCGGATAAACTGGATGGTGTCGCCCAATCCCTGTTCCTGATAGACAATGACCTTCTTTCCGGCCACATCATCCCATGGCGCAGGGGGGGGAGGGACATGAACCACCAGTTGATGCCGTTGGTTAACGGGGTCCGCTTGACATAGTATTTCCCGCCTTCATGGAAGTTGCCGGCCTTGAGATGGGCGAGGGCATATCCAAACCTGATCGTCGGGTCATCCGGTGCTATCTCCAGGGCCTTTTCGTACCATGCTATGGCCAGTTCGGAATGGCCCGTACGTTCAAGCGCGCAGGCCATGTTATTCAGCAGCGCGGCCGTTCCGGGCATATGGCTGAGCCACGCGGAAAGAATCTGCAGCCCCTCGAAAGCGTAGCCCGTCTCCAGCAGGGACATGGAGATATGCTCGCACAGGCTGTTGCCTTCCTCGGGGTGGCTGGCCATGATTTCCCTGTAAAGGGCGCATCCCCCCGTAACGTCGCCCTGGGCTACGATGCGTCCGCCAGGGCCAGGCGGGCCTGAAGATTATCCGGATCATACCGCAGGACATTGCGCATGAGCGCTGCCACGATATCGTGGCGCGGCGTATGCTTGGCTATCATTCCCGCCGCGACCATGACCAGCGGGACGTTGTTCCTGTTGGCATTGACAACTTCAAGCGCGAGACGCAGGGCATCAAGCCATTGGCCCCGCAGGAAAAGGGCCTCTCCCGTCAGGGCCAGATTTTTCGGGGTAGGATCCTTCAGCAGGGCTTTCCCCCAGATATCAACATCCAGATGCTCCAGGGCCCCATTGTCACATAATGCCGCCAGGTCTGTTTTCTGCATCTTGTTTCCTATGGTTGGTGTGGAGACCAGGCTCCCGCGATCTGCCGCGAGTGTATGGGGGGATGTCAGGCCCGGCTACCGCTTAAAGCGGAAAAGGGGAAAATCCCCGCCTGGGAATGGCCGCCTGCCGCCATGGAGCCGCAGGGGATGACGCTGGATGCATGGGGAATGTACAGAGGTCGCGTGTTATGACAGGCATCCATCTATCCGCCGGGGATACATACGTGCCGCGCCCCTGAAAAAATGCCGGATGGGCACTGGTGTACGGGCCTGTCGCCCGGCTATACCGCTTCGTGCATGGCACCTGTTTTCCAGCCTTGCTCAACACTGACGATAACGGTTACTTTCTCCCCGTAAAGACGGCCTTACGACCGGAATGATACATTGGCCGCACAGGTCATCGCCATGACAGACTGCGCCGGAAACGCCACGTTGCCAGGATGCGCGAAAGGAAATGTAGTCCTTGAATACTGCCGATGGCACCTCAGTCAAGAAGCAGGCGGACAGCAAGCTGACTGATAGGACTACCGCAGCGCGACTGAAGCTTTCGTCCGCCTCGCACACGCTGGCCCGTTCGGCCGAGGCCCTGCGCAAGGGGGATGGAAGTCCCTTCCGTGGCGTTCGCTTATTCCCGGCACCGACATCGGCCTCGCCCTTGGCGTCGTCCTGCTCCTTTCCATCCTCATCCTGCCGCTGCCGACGTTTATCCTTGATCTGGGGCTGTCCCTGTCGATCACGTCATCGGTGCTTGTTCTCATGGTGGCGCTGTTTCTGGAGCGGCCACTGGATTTCACGTCGTTTCCCACCCTGCTCCTGCTGACGACCCTGCTGCGCCTTTCGCTTGAGATCGCGACCACGCGGCTGATCCTCAGCCATGGCAGCGAGGGCACCTATGCCGCCGGTCACGTCGTGGCCGCTTTCGGCGGGTTCCTGATGGGGGGCGATGTCGTTATCGGCGGGATCGTGTTCTGCATTCTTCTGGTCGTGAATTTCATGGTCATCACGAAGGGATCGGGCCGCATCGCGGAAGTGGCGGCCCGCTTCTTCCTTGATTCCATGCCCGGCAAGCAGATGGCCATTGACGCGGATCTCTCATCCGGGGCGATCAACGAGCGGGTGGCGCGGCAGAAGCGCAAGGAACTGGAAGAGGAAAGCTCCTTCTACGGCGCGATGGACGGGGCCGCCAAGTTTGTGCGCGGTGATGCGATCGCGGGCATCATCATTACCGCGATCAATATCGTCGGTGGTCTGGCCATCGGCATTCTGCGCCACAGCATGCCGCTGAGCGAGGCGGCCAGCACATTCACCACGCTTACGGTTGGTGACGGGCTGGTCTCGCAGATTCCGTCCCTTCTGGTTTCGACCGCCGCCGGTATCGTCGTGACCAAGGGGGGAACAGACGGTTCGGCGGATGTCACGCTGGTCCGGCAACTGGGTGGCAATCCAAAGCCACTGGCCATTGCGGGCATGCTCTCGGCCCTTTTTGCCTTCATGCCGGGCCTGCCCGCCTTTCCCTTTCTCGCCATTGCCGTCGCCGCGGGTTTTGGCGCGTGGGTGCGTTATAAAGCGCCGGTTCAGGATGCCGATGGCGATGTGACTGAGGTCACGGCCCAGCCCGCCGTCGCGCCGATTTCCGAAGTCATGAAGCTCGACCTCCTGCGGCTGGAAATCGGTTTTGGCCTGTTGCCCCTGACCAGCGGCGAAAACCCGCAGTTGACGGAGCAGATCAAGGCCCTGCGGCGTACCGTTGCAACCGAGATGGGTTTCATAACCCCCCCCGTGCGCATACAGGACAACATCCATCTTCCCTCGGAGCGATATGTCATCAAGCTCAAGGAAATCGAGGTTGCATCCGGCGATGTGAAGCCCGGGCGGCTGCTGGCCATAAGCCCGTCCGGTGGAGCCCCGCCCCTGGCGGGTGACAAGACGACGGAACCGGCATTTGGTCTTCCCGCCGTATGGATCGCCCCATCACTCAAGGCCAAGGCCATTGCGCTGAAGTGCACCGTAGTGGATCCGCCAAGTGTTATCGTCACGCATCTTAGCGAGATGGTCAGGCAGAACCTGCCGGATCTCCTGACTTATGTCGCCACCCAGTCCCTGCTGGATGAACTCCCGCGTGAGCAGCAGAAGCTGGTCAATGACCTGATTCCTTCCCAGGTTCCGCTGAGTACGGTCCAGCGTGTCCTGCAGGCGCTACTGGCCGAACGTGTCTCCATCCGTGACCTGCCGACCATTCTGGAAAGCATTCAGGAAGGGTGCAGCCTTGGCCTGCGCGGCGTGCAGAACCTGACCGGGCATGTGCGCATCCGCCTGTCCCGGCAGATATGCAACGCGCTGATCGGGCCGGCCGGGTATATTCCGATGATCACCCTTTCCCCGGAATGGGAGGCCGATTTCATATCGCATATCACCGGACCGGCGGAAGAGCGGCGTCTGGCCATGCCACCGAGCATGCTGAACACGTTCGTCATGAAACTGCGTGAAGTCTTCAATACCGTCTCCACCGCCGGAGAGGTGCCGGTCATTGTTGTTTCAACGCCAGTACGTGACGCCATGCGTTCGATCGTCGAGCGCGTGCGGCCGTCGGTTTCCGTTCTTTCGCAGTCCGAGATATACCCACGTTCCCGCATCAAGACGGTCGCGACAATCACGTGAATGCAAGACCGCAGGCAGTATAGAGACCGATAGAGCATGCAGGCCATGGCCCCAAACACCGACCCCGGACAGACAGAGCAGGCCAGTGCGGACCCGCAGGGCAGGATATTGACCGCTGGCGCTCCGGTCGCTGACGCCCGGCCGCCCGGTGTACGGCAGGATACCGGCCGGGAGGCCATGTCCGTTTCGAACACCGGGGGCGGCCGGATGGCGCGGGCCAGTGCGGCTGGTAGCGGCACGCTGGAACGGATGGGGCAGCGTTCCCTCAACGCGGAGACATATGCCGCCGGGGTGGAACTGCCGATCCGTCCTTCGGTGGAGGATGTGCTCCGGTGGCACGCGATCCCGCAGCCCCTGATTGCTGCCCTGTCCGGTGGGTATCTCGCCAACGGACTGGATGAACTGCTGTCGTTTGGCACCCTGCCGATCGACAGGCCCGCCCCCCTGGCCTTTGGTGGCCTTCGGGTGGGGGGAAGACGCTTGCGCTTGCGAAGATCGTGGCGCGCTACGTCATGGCCGGTCAGGGCAAGGATGTACCGCTCCCCTATGTGGTGATCTGTGACCAGAACCCCGGGGATTTCGAGAAGCTCGCGGCCCTTCTCAAACCATTCAGAATCCCCGTCATTCAGGTCGGGACACCCGATGCGCTGGTGGATGCGGTAAGCCAGCGGCGCAAGGGGCAGCCATTGCTGCTCGACCTGCCCGGGGTGTGCGTCTATTCCCCTGTCAGCATGGCCAGAATGATGCGGATGGTGGAAAGCATCGGCGCTGAACTCACTCTTGTCCTGCCCGCGGGGATGGATGCCGAGGAATCGGCCGATATCGGCGCGGCCTTCGCCCAGTCCGGCGCATTGACAATGATTGCGACCCGAATGGATCAGGCGGGCCGGATTGGTGGTATCGTCACGGCCGCCGCCTGTGGGCTGACCCTGACCTATGCCGGATGTTCATCGGCGGTCGTGGGCGGACTGGCCACGCTGAGCGCGCCCATGCTGGCCAAAAGGCTCCTGACATTACCCGCCTGAAGGTATCTGCGAAGTCTGAGATCCATCAAGGATTGGCTAAAAAGCCAGTCCTTGAGAGATCACGCAGATCATAAGGAAGTTTTCGGTGACGCTTTTTTACAAAAAGCTTCAGGAAGCGCCGCCTTCCTGAAAAAAGGCGGCACGCAGATTTTTATCGGTCTGAACCCGCGTGCGTGAGGGATCAGGAGCCCGTATTGCTGCTGCTGCCGGAGATATTCGTTACCTCGGACATCGGAATATCCGCGGTACCCATCTCCACTTCCATGTCAGAAGTACCCTTCGTTACGCCTGTGATGGTGCCGTTTACCGTGAACGGCACGGCGGATGTGGTGCCTGAGGAATCAATCGTTTCCACGGCCACGCTATAGGCCCCGTTCGACAGCGTGTTGCCGCTGTTGTCCGTGCCATCCCAGGTCCAGGTATTGGTGCCGGAATTGGCCGTAACCACGGCGTCCTTGACGATGGTGCCGGAAGAATTCGCCACGGCGATGGCCACAGTTTCACCGGATGTGCCGCTGAAGCTCAGCGAGGCGGAGCCGTTCTGGAGGGGCAGCGTCGTCGAATCCGCAGTCGCCGTCTGACCAACAAGACTGGTGTCCGACGTCATCTGGCTGTCTTCATTCAGGGAAATCAGGGTCGCGAGGTTCTGGTTCGTCTCGACCTGCTGTTCCACTCCGGCAAACTGCGCAAGTTCCGATGTAAAGGTATCGGTACTCATCGGGCTGCTCGGGTCCTGGTTCTTGAGCTGCGTCGTCAGCAGGGTCAGGAACGTGGTGTAATTATCAGCCAGGGAGGACAGGGCCGCCGTGGAACTGCTGGCCGAGGTGCTCGTGCTGCTGCTGGCGCTGGCCGCAGCCGTGTTGGCTGAACTTTTGGCAGACGATTCCGCCGCCTGGAGAAGTTGGCTCTCACTGCTGATGGACGACGTCGTCATTGCCTCTTTTCCTTCCTGTTACCACTCCCACCATTCGGGTCATGCGGTAATGTTGATCCCTTTTCCGGCGTATGTGCGGCCAGCCCCTGTGGTTGCATTGCTGGCGCCGCCTTCAATGTCAACTCCCCCCTGGGCCGGGGAGACAAAACCACTCCCCCACGCACTGCCCTGGAATGACTGCCCCCCATTCTGTCCGGCCCCGTTGCCGGACATGCCCCCTGAAGCGCTGCCATCATACCCGGCATCGCCACTGGCGCCTGATCGGTCAGGTTGGCGCCATTATCGGTGGCGGCGACAACATCGATCTTCAGGTTGCCGACTTCCATGCCGGTCGCGCCCAGCGCCGTCACCAGTTCATGCCTGTTGGTGGCAAGATGGCGGGCCGTCGCTTCATCCTCGCTTTGCAGGACGATCCCTGTCGTGATGCCGTCGGTCCCTTCAAGACGGACATGAACCGGCGTGGAATCAGCCGTCATGATGGTCATGGAAACAGAGGTCTGGCCATCGGCGGAGCGGGAAATCCCGGGGGAAGACAGGATCTGGTTTCCTGCTTCATCTTCCTCATCCGTCTGGGTCTGCGCCTGGACCGACTGGGTATCCGTTGTCTGCCCCGCATGTTCGAGAGTGAATGCACTCGGGGCGGAAAGGTCGGTGGAAAGGGTCATGGAAGCGGGTGACGCGGTGCCTGCCTGCTGCTGCGCGTCATCGCCCCGTTCACCTTCGGATGTTCCGGAATGGTCGGACAGGCCATTTCCCTGATGTTCCGTGCCCGCCACAATCCCGGCCCCATCCGTCGGGGCCGTGACGGCATTATATCCAGCCGATGCCGTGTGATCTGGTGAGGTGGCCAATGACGCCAGACTGTCGCGACTGTCCGCACGGGCGGACGTTTCCACCGTAATATTGCTTACGCCTGCTGTCTGGGACTGCTGCGGCGTTGTCGTGCCATCACTGGCCTGCGCGGGCTGGGCCGATACGGCAACTGGCGTGGTAGCGGAAGATGACGTTGAGAGCGCGGCCGGGGAAGTCCTGCCGGACAGGGGGGAAGACACGGCACTCCCCTGGGACATCACCGGAGCCGTTGCCTGCTGCCCGATAGAGGCCAGCAAGGTGTCCATTTCCGTCGGGGCCGAGGCGGACACTGTATCCGTGCCCGTGCTGGAATCCTGTGTGGGCTGGAGGCTGTTCGTAGCCGGAATGGACACGGACGCAATCTGTGTCTGTTTCGCGCGTGGGGTGACACTCCCATCCGCGACGGTGGCCGGAGACAGGGAGGACGGCGTGGCGCCCGGCATGGTCTGGGCGGATGGCGCGGACTGCGCCGGGCTGGCGGAAGACAGGGCCGCCAGTATGGTATCCAGCGCGGCAGTGACGGACAGCATGCTCCCTGTCTGCACGCTTCCCGATGTCATGGTGGAAGCCGCCGCCGTACCGGTAGCCGATGAACTGGATGTTCCAACCGGCTTTTGCCCCTGTGGGGCCGTGGTCTGCGCGGGCATGACCGTCTGGGCCAGCATGAGCGCGGGCCATGCCTGCATGCCCTGTACCTGCAGGCTCATATCCGTCGTGGGGTCGGTGGTGCCGGATGACTGGTCCTGATCTCCATCAAGCCCGACGTGGTGTCTTTCGCCAGTGTGGGGGCAGGGGTATCATCCGTCTGTGTTGGCAGGGAAAACTGTGTGGCCGCGATGGATGTGCCATCCTGCGTACCGGCTTTTTCCTGTGCGCCAGAGGTCTGACCAGCCTGCTTGGAAGATGATTTTACGTGACTGTCCTGCGTTGACGGGTCCGATGTCATTGCTGCCGCATTGGCGGTTCCGCTGGTACTGGCGCGGCCATGCGTTTCCTGTCCCTCGCCATCGCCCTGGCCGGAGAGACCCCGGATCATGGCCCCGAAGGTATTTTTTTCCTTCCCGCTCCGCTTTCTGGAAGTGGAGGAGGATGAGGTCGTCGTGGTTCCGGACTTCTGCGATGTCGGGGTGCCCAGCCGGGTCGACTGGGGCGTTTCCTGTGCCGGGTTGGGAATGCGCGACGCTTTCGCCACCGTAATACCCATCAGATACTCCGTGCTCCTGGCTGCATTCCCATCCGGTCAGGCCGTGCCTGTCGGCGGGTTTGTTGATTCCGAAAGAATGGAATCAAGTTCACTGAACGTAGGCATGAAGCGTGCGGTATATCCTTGCGCCCGATTTCCGCACTGACCTGGGGCGGATTACCCTGCAGATGGGCCACGAGAACGATTCTGATAATATCAGGGTAACGACCATCCTGCAGTATCACATCGCGCATCCTTCCCGCCAGTGGGGCCACGACACCATAGGACAGAAGCACGCCAAGGAAGGTGCCCACCAGCGCGCCACCGATCATGGCGCCCAGAATGGCGGGGGGCTTGCTGATTGACGCCATCGTCTTGATCACGCCCAGCACGGCGGCCACGATACCCAGCGCCGGCAGCGTCCGCGATGCTCTGCAGACACTCCGACATGTGCAGCTTTTCCGTGATGTTCTTCTTGAGCTCACGCGCCATCACTTCATCAAGCTGATAGGCGTCTCCCATGTTGAGGCTGACCAGGCGGAGATAGTCGCAGATCATGTTGCGAACTTCTATGTCGTCACGGACGCCGGGGGACATGGCGAAGATGCTGCTTTCCGCCGGGTTCTCGATATGCTCTTCCAGCGCCATGTTGCCCTTGGCCTGCGCAAGGCGCGTGAAGCGGAAAAGCGTGACCAGCAGCTCAAGATAGGCCGCCTTGTCATACCGCGCGCCGTGGAGCGTCAGTTTCAGGTAGCCGGGCGCCTGCTTGAGCGCCTCCTTGGAATTGCCCATCACGAATATTCCAAGGGCCGCGCCAACGATTGTCAGCAGTTCGAAGGGCATGGACTTGGCCAGGGGCGCCAGCGCCCCACCGGACGCTACGAACGAACCAAAGACACAGAGCAGCGCAAAGAAGAGCCCCCCGAGGAAAAGCATTTAGCAGTCTCCACTTTCATCCACTTGGGCCGCATGGCAGAGGTTCCCCCAACGGCGCTTTACAGTCTTTCTACGCAACATTTTTCGGCTTTGATAGTAAGGAACCCCCATTCCGCCGGGAGCTGGCCCTGTTTATTTCGGCGCTCCCGCGCCTGTTTTCCCGCCGGTCTGCGCCGGTGCCGCTGCCGGAGCCGATGCCGGAAGGGGCTGGCGCCGGTATCAGGCGTAATGCTGGTTTCCGGGTCAGGATAGCGTTTGTGCAGGATGATCACGACCCTGCGGTTCCCGGCGGCAGACGGGTCGGACGGGATCGCCAGATCCCGGTCCGCGCGGCCGGATACATCCAGAATGTTACGATCCGGGTAACCGGAGCGCACAAGCACTTCCCGGGCATGATCGGCCCGCAGCGCGGAGAGGGTCCAGTTGGACATGCCCCATTTGCTGTTCCCATCCCGATAGGGAGCGGCATCGGTATAACCGATAATGGATATGCGTTCGGGCATGGATGCGAGCCAGGCGCCGATCTGCGCCAGCATCTGGCTGCCCAGGCGGTTGGGGGCGGCCGATCCGCTATCGAACATCGGCGCGTTACTGGCGTCGTGCAGCTCGATACGGATGTCGTCGCGTTCGACATGAACGGACATGTTGGGAGCGGACGCCTTGAGTTCAGGGTTTTCCTGAACCGCCTTCTGCAGGCCCGCGGCCATCTGCGCGATCCTGGCCTGTTCGTACGCCGCCGCCACCGGGTTTTCCGCGCCCACGTAGCCTACGCTCTTGGCCGCGCCGCTCTGTGGCCCCCCGATCGGTATGATCGCGGGAGAGGAAGGGGTAAGCTGCGTCTTGATGCCGCGCGTAATGTCATCGGAACTGCTCCCGTCCGGCAGCGATGTCTGGGGGGTATCACGCCCCCCTTTGTCACCATTCTGTTCCGGTTCCACCGTTTTGCCATCTATGACGCGCCGGACCACAGTGCCGCCCGTAAGGGGGAGGGATCAACGTCCAGCATCGCATCCGTGGACTGGAGGTGGGCCCCCTTTTCCGCCATGGGATTGAAGAAGGCCGCAATACCCGCGCGCTGCTCGTCGGTGGTCGCGTTGAGCAGCCACATGACAAGGAAGAACGACATGAGGGCGGTCATGAAATCGCCGTAGGCAATCTTCCATGCGCCGCCGTGATGTCCACCCTGTTCTTCGTCATCACCCCGTTTGATTATGATGGGATGGTTATCGTTCTTTGCCATATGGTGCTATCGCTGTCTCATGCGCCCTTGTATTGTGCCGTACCGACGCGACACGACGGGTTGCCACGGAATGAGGCGCGTCCAGCATGCGTCAGGGAGAGGGAAGTATCCACCCAGACTTCTCCCCCGATTTCGCGCCAGCGGCGGCAGAAGGTGAAATCCTCGCTCAGATAGGTTCCGGTATCGGGGTCGATGCTGCCATCGAACAGGGCATGATAAAGGCCATTCCCCTCGCTGCCGGGCGCGTCGATGCGGCGGTACGCCGTTTCGGGGTAGCTCTTGACCATCATGGCGACCGCCTTGCGGCTGATCATCATGAAGCCCGTCCCGGCATAATGGGTTTTGAGAAGGGGGCCCTTCTCCCAGGTCTGATGCATGGCTTCCGTCTCGCCCACATAGCGCAGGGACGCGGTTTCCTGTGATTCACCATGCAGCATGTTTTCCTGCGTCGCCTTGTCCCAGAACCGGTCCCGGATTGGGTAAAGGCCGGCGATGAGATCCTTGTCGGCCGCCAGAAGCCGGGCGGGCGCTTCCGCCGGGAAGCCGATATCGGCATCGATGAACAGGATATGGGAGGCGTCGGACAACACGAGGAATTTGTGCAGCAGGGTGTTGCGGGCCCGGGAAATCATGCGTCGTCACCCAGCAGGGAGAGGGTCATCGGAACCCGCAGGACGCTGGCGCAGGCGACTATGGATTCCATGTATTCCTGCGTGACCATGCCACCGAAACATGGCGTGGCGATAAATATCTTCGTATCCGGCTGCTGTGTCTGTTGCATGTACTTTCCCAATTGCTCCTGGCCATCGATATAATCGGATTGTCCCAAATACGATTATATTGCGCTCTCTTTTAAGAGAGCGATAGCGGGCACTCTCCACTTTCTCAAGGATCAAACCTGTCGAAGGCCGCAATAAAGTCGCCGCAGGAACAGGAATTATAATGGACCGGGTCTGCCTCCTGTAAAACGGCGGGCGAAATGCGCGACATGTTCCGGGCCTTCGGCCGCCCCGTTACGAAACCGATATCGCCATGGGCCGGCGGTCAGGTCGTTTTGTTCCGCCGGGAAAGATCGTCGATTTCGGCCTGTTCGCGGCGGGCGAGGGTTTCCTTTTCTTCCGCCAGCCGCCTATCCATGATCGCCTGTGCGGCTTTCTGGGCCGCATTGGCCTGTATCAGGGCTTCACGCGCCTGATCGGATGCCTGCCGGACAGGGATCAGGGCCTGCCGGGCCCGTTCGACGGCTTCCTTTCCCGCTGGCAGCCATGCGCGGAAATCATCCATCGCGACCTGTCCGGAAACCGCCTTGACCTGCTCGCTCTCGATGAGGGCGCGCTGTCTTTCCACCTGGGCGATGGCGGCGTTTTCCCTGCTCATCGCTTCGGACAATGCGCTTTTCGCCTGATCCACTTCCGTCTGCCTGAGTCGGATCAGGGCCTGTAACGCCCGCGTTCTGGCGTCCATCACGAAGCCGGGGACGGCGGTGCAAGGGCATGGGCCAATGCATCAAAGCTTTCGGCCAGCGTGGCTCTTTCGTTGCGCCCCTGCTTCAGCACCTCTTCAATGGCGGGCGCCACGCGAATGGCCTTGTCCACCTTGGGGTCGTTTCCCGCGCGGTAGGCGCCCAGACGGACCATGTCCTGCATTTCATCCCATGTGGCAAGGTCGGCCCGCGCTTCCTGCACGAGCCTGTTTTCCTCGGGGGAGTTGCATCCGGGCACGGTGCGCGACAGGGAGCGCAGGACATTGACCGCCGGGTAGCGGCCAGCTTCCGCGATCCGGCGCTCCATGACAACATGACCGTCAAGAATACCACGGACAGCATCGGCAACCGGTTCGTTGTGGTCGTCGCCTTCAACCAGGACCGAGAACATGGCCGTGATCTGGCCGGCCTTTCCATCCGGGCCGACAGCGCCGGGGCCCGCGCGCTCCAGAAGGCGCGGAAGTTCGGCAAATACGCTTGGGGGATAACCACGGGTCGCGGGTGGTTCACCCGATGACAGGCCGATTTCACGCAGGGCCTGACAGAACCGGGTGACACTGTCCATGAGGATGAGGACGGACTTTCCCTGATCGCGAAAATATTCGGCCGTGGCCATGGCGGTATAGGCGGCTTCCCGGCGCATGAGCGGGGAGGAATCCGATGTCGCGACAACGACAACCGATCTGGCCAGCCCCTCGAGGCCGAGATCATCCTCGATGAATTCCCGGACCTCCCGGCCACGTTCCCCCACCAGGGCAATCACCGCGACATCACAGGCCGTATAACGGGCAAGCATGCCCATCAGGGTGGACTTTCCCACGCCGGAGCCTGCAAACAGCCCTAGCCTCTGTCCCTGGCGGCAGGTTGTAAACAGGTTGAGCACCCGTACCCCAAGATCAATACGGGGGCCTAGTCGCGCCCGGCGCGCGGCCTCTGGCGGCGGGGCATGCAGGCGTTGCGGCGTTCCGTCCGGGGGTAGCGGGCCCTTTCCATCCACGGGGCGGCCCATCGGGTCAATAACCCGCCCCTGCCAGCCATCATTGACCAACAGGGTGCCCCCGGCCCGGCGTGTTCTTTCGGCCGGATCGAACAGACTGAATGTCGCCCGGCAGCCGGAGCCGATCCCTTCCAGTGATCCATAAGGCATGGCGATGGCCGTCTCGCCACGAAAGGCGACGATTTCCGCATCGGTCTTACGGCCGTCCAGACCGAGAATGGATACGCGGTCACCCACGCCGGTAAAGTCCGCCAGCCCGCTGAGGGAGACGGACAGGCCGGAAAGCCCTGTTACCTGACCTTCGAGAACACCGATGGGCACATCATGCCGTGGCGTTGCCACGACCCCCCGGATCGCTTCCATAATGCCGGGCACACCAGCCATCATCTCGACAAACGGAGACGCGGCGGCTGTTTCGTCACTCATTGAGGTTACCTGCACCGGGAACCCGCAGGCCCCGGTCCGGACATGTCAGTCCCGTCATTCAAAACCTAAAAGAGCCCGGAATAGATGCTGCCGGATGAGGACGAGGAACCATTCGTGTCAAACAACGCAATGATCCCTTCATCGCTGTTATCCCCACCAAACAGGTCCAGCATGGTCGTCGGTTTATCCGGTGTCTGCGGATTGATCTGAAGCATGGCGAGATACTGCTCGGCATATCTCTGGATCCCGTCCGAGGTAGAGAAGTCCGTCAGGTTGACCTTGTTCTTCAGCAGAGCGACCTGCTCGTCGTAATCAAGCACACCAAACTGGTCAGGGTCGTAACCGGAAACCGTCTCCACCACTTTCAGCAATGTTGAATCCGACATGATCTGTGACAGGGTCGTGCTGCTGGTCATCGTCCGGGTGAAATAGAGCGCGTTGCCTACCCCGGTATCCTGATTCTGATCGTCGTCTTCGTACTCGCTGTATTCGAATTTTGACACGATCGAGCTGATCGTATCCGACGTGAACGGCGTCGCACTCGCCGTTCCGCCATTTGAGCCCCATGTGCTGAACGCATCGGCAAAAGCGAGCCAGGTCGCATTGCCCGATGACTTCGCAAGCGATTTGGAAGAGGTAGGATCCTGCGTCAACAGATCCTTGACCAGCGCCGTCTCCCCGGAAATGGAGCTGAGACCATAGGCGCCAAGAACCACCTGCAATGCTGAATAATTCTTGAGAAGACCGTCCGCCGATGTGATGGAGGGCGCGTCCTTCTCGAAGCTGGAGACTTCGCGGGTAACCGTGGCGTCCGTCTTTGCATAGGTCGCCGCCGCGGTGCTTCATCCTTCTCGGCGCTAAGATACAGGGACACTGGAGAGACATTGCTGATGCTCATCAGTTCAATCCTTCATTCGTGGTCCGCACGCAGTACCCGGCGCTCTGGCAAAAAATCAGCATGCAAATTTTAGCTGATCGTATCACATAGTCAGCGTCAGGGGAACACGGACCTCAGGCAGCGGGGGGCGGGCTTGCCCCATGCGGCCCCAGACGGGACTTTTTATTCATTCTTCTCTACCGTATCCTGTCCACTACATGTTGTGGGAGCAGATGCCTGTTTCCTGACAGCGATCCCGCCGACCAGATCAAGGCCCATTCCCCGCATGCCCGACAGCCAGTTCACCCCACAGAAGTTTTCCGACAGCCTGGCCGGGAAACCGCGGCGCTACATTACGGCGGCCATGGCCGCGTTCCTCACCGCCAGTCTGGCGGGGTGCGGGGCGCCAGCCAAGCCGTATCTGGACGAGGGCACGACACTGTCACGGGCTGGCTTCATTGCCCATCCGGGGGATACGACGGCACGCTATGCCATGATGAACACGTTGCCCCCGGGGCAGGTAACATATCGTCCCTCTCCCACGGGGCTTATCTATCTTTACGCCGATCCGATCGGGTGTGGCTGCGTCTATATGGGATCGGAAGCCGCGTACCGGACGCTGACCGGACTGGTCAGCGCATCCAACACGAAGGGAAAGAAATCCTCGCAGTTTTTGCTGGATTTGCGGGAGATGGCGGCAGAAAACAGGCGTGATACGGCTTTATGGGACTGGAGCGCGTGGTCGTCCAACGCCGACCCGGGCGGCAATCAGCCGCGTCATGTGATCGGTGGATACTGGTAAGGAAGTTGTTGGTGAAGCTTTTTTCAAAAAGCTTCAGGAAGACGTCGCCTTTTTGAAAAAAGGCGACACCCAAAAACTTTTATTGTTTCTTATCAATGAGTTGTTGTTGTACAGATTTTCTGGGGCGGATACCTATGCCCACATAAAGGCAAAATTCGGTGGCCTGTCCTTTCCCGATCAGGAGAGGACAGGCCAGACTTCCGCAATAATCAGATATAGTTCGCCAGAGACAGGTTCTTCATGTCCGAGACAAGGGTATAGGACGCCTGCAATCGGGTGTTGAGAGCGGATGTCTGGGTCGCGACCGAGGCAATATCCGCATCCCGTGCGTTTGAAAGCTGCGTTTTCATCATGCTTTGCATGCTCGACAGGAGAGTCGTTTGTGAGGTCAGGTTATCCTGTGTCACACCGACTGACGATTCCATATCCGTAAGCTGTGCAATCGTGCTCTGAAGGGACGTGTGCAACTGGCTGACCAGATCGGAATAGCCGCTGGTCGAACTCGACATGCCAGACATGGAAGAGACAACCATCATATCGCGCATCAGGTCATAGATGGGAGAACCGGTGGAGGGCGAGCTCGAAGCCAGACCACTCCCCTGTGTCGCGACAACCCCCACTTCGGTTGCTGTATTGCTCCCCGTCAGAACCGATTTCTGAAGGGAGGCCGCCTTCTCCGTAATGGTCTCATCCCCGGAAAGACTGGTCAGGCTGGAGGAGAAAACCGAACTTATGTCACTGTTCGCCGCATTCGTGGCCGCCGTCATGACGGATGACGCGCCAGATGTGCCGAGCGTGCTGACGGATGCGGCGATGGCGGTCGCCAGTGAGCCACTGGCAAGCGAACTGGCGTTCGTGATCGGGGGTTCGGTTGAATCCTGCCCGGCAAAGACGTACCCCGTACCGTCCGAAGTATTGAGTGTGGTGGCAAGATCCGTCAGCGCGGACTGGGCCTCGGTGGCTACGGACGAGACCGTGGAACTCGTTGAGGATCCGGTGATGCTGAGAATATTCGTATCCAGGGTCTGGGCCAGGGAAACGATCTGGTTGAGCGCAGTGGACGAGACGGTCAGGCTGTTCTGCGCGGTGGTGATGTTACTCTGCCAGGCCGCAACCTGCGTAATCTGGGGGGTGATGCTCAGGGCGGCGGTCCGGTTCGAACCAAGCCCGGCATAGGTTTCCGACAGCGTACCCGCCGAAGTCTCCCACGAAAGGGTCTCCTGGGTCTGTGTCATACTGTCGATCCCGGCGTCGAGGATCAGAAACGCGCCGGAATCACCATATTGCCCTACGGAAGTGCTCATGACTGTCTTTCCCTCCCTGCCTAGTCGATCGCGTCGAGTAGTGCGGTGAACATCGACTGTACTGCGGTTATGACCTTGGCATTGGCGGTATAGGCATTCTGCAGTGAGACAATCTTTGACATTTCATTATCCACGTTCACGCCGGAAACATTGGAGACACTGGTCTGCAATGTCGTCTGGACCGATGTGGCAGAGGTTAGGCCATCAGTGGCCTGAGAAATGGTCGATGCCTGATTGGATGTGAGGGAGGTCGCCAGGGCAACCAGACCCTGCGTTCCCGAATATCCGGTGGACAACGATCCCGTCGGCCCCAGATCAGCAGACGGCGCCTCCAGGCTGCCGCTCACATCATCCGTGCTGGTTCCGAATGCCGTGCTCAGGACATTGGTAATGGCAGTTATATCGCCCGTCGTCCCCGTGCTGCTATCTGTTGTCAGCTTTGAAGGGGTATCCACATATGTCGAATTGACGCTCAGCGTCGATGACAGGCCAACTATGCCCGCCGGGGTTTCCTGTGTCGTATTGGATGACGGCAGATTACCGGTTCCATCCGTGAACAGCTCAAGCCCGGCGCTGTTGAACCGTGTGGCCAGCGTGGAAGAGAGTGAGTCAAGCTGGGCCTGCATCTGTGGATAGGTCACATCGCGCAGCGTGATGTTCGCCCCCAGCGTCCCGCCCGTAAGGTGGGAGGTGATGTCCTTACCCCCCAGCGTAATCCCGGGAATCTGCGAGGAGGAGTCTCCGGCGCTGTAGTAATCCGCTGTTGTGAGGGACATATCGGACGTGGAGAGTGGCCATGTCGAACTGGGAAGGGTAACGCTCGTATCGCTCTGCCCCATCTGGTCCGGACGGGTGGGAAGCTCGGTCCCGTCCGCGGTCCGGACAACCATGTCGCCATTCGAGGTTTCGGAAAATGTCACCGACAGTTCGGAAGACAGGTCGGTCATGATCCCGAGGCGCTGGTTCTCCAGATCGGCCGTATCCGCGCCACTCGCCTTGAGGCTCATGATCTGCTTGGACAGCGCGCCGATATTCGTCAGATCCGAATTGATGGTGGAGACCGTGGAAACCACGTTGTCTTCCGCGCTCTGGCGCTGCTGTGTGTAGGTCGTGGAAAGCGTATTGATGGAGGAGGTGAGGGACTGCGCACTGGAGATGACGCTCGCCTGGGCGGAACTGTCCAGCGGGGTCGAGGTCAGTGTCGTCAGGGCGCTCTGTACATTACCGATCAGGTCGGAAAGCGTATCCGTGCTGCCTGAATCCGCCGATGTCGAACCCTGAAGGGCCGAGACAGCGGCAAGCGAGTTGCTTGTCGCCGTATAGGAGGCGACCTGGGCATTCTGGTTGTACAGCGCGGTCTGCAGCGCCGTGTTCACATTCAGGGTCGTCGCGGCGACCCGGACACCTGTTCCGCTGTTACCCGCCACGGCCGAGGAGACATTGGCCGTTTCGCTGACATATCCCGACGTTCCCGAATTGGAAACGTTCTGGGACGTTACGGCCAGCTCATAATCAATCGCGCTCAGTCCGCTATTGGCTATTGATAGCGATGATCCCAGATCCATGTCATTCCCCGCACGCCGGTCACGGCCATGTATTCCCATGTAACCAGACCAATGTATGCCGGGCGGCAGGGCTGATTACAAGGCCTATTGCATTCTGGCGGCGCTTGGAAAGCAGGGGAAGACAGGCCGGATTACCCATATATCGGCCTGCTTTGAAAACGATACGCCCGTATCAGGTGCTCGGCTGGGCGGTGATCTTGTCGATCGCGTTCATGTAACGGGTGGATTCCGTCTGCACGAGCTGGAAATTCAGGTCGTAATCGCGCTGGATCTCGACCATACGCGTGGTTTCGCTGATGGAATTCACGTTGCTGGATTCAAGCATCCTCTGCCGTATTTCCGTCTGCGCCACGGCATGGGTACGGGTCGTGGGCTTGAGCAGATAGTCACCTTCCGGCTGCAGGGTGTTAAGGTTGTCAACGGTTACGATGCCAATGTTCGCGATTCGTCCATCTTCGGTCGATATTGTTCCGTCCGATGCGACCGATACGATATCATCCTGCTGCGCGACCACGATATTCTGGCCCTGCCGGTCAAGAAGGGGGTTCCCGGCTCCATCGACAATCGTTCCATCCACCCGGCGGTGGAACTGCCCATTACGGGTCAGCCGCACGCCCTGCGCCGTACGTACGGAAAAGTAGCCTTCGCCATTGATGGCGAAATCCGTCAGGTTTCCCGTCTGCCGCAATGCCCCCTGCATATGGTCCTGGTAGGTGGCCAGATCCTGCGTGAACGCCTCGTCCCGGCCCCCGGGCACTTCATGGCTGCCCTTCTGGTGAACGAGGTAGTCCGAGAAAATCTGCCGTGTCGCCTTGAACCCGTCCGTATTGGCGTTGGCCAGGTTCGAGGCGGCCACATCGAGAGCACGTGTCAGCGTATCGATACGCGACAGGGCGATATATGTCGTGTTCTCCAAGCGTCTGTCTCCAGCAGGGGCACGCGTTTACGACAAGCGGCCGATCACCACGCCAGCCCGTCCCGGCTGCCGCGCCACAACGGGCGCGCCGTGAAATTCTGGCGATCGGGCAATGATATTGGATCAGCGACGGAACGGCAAGATTCCAGGCATGCCTGCATATCCACATCCTGCCGGCGTCAATCCGGTACCCATCTTTTCAGAAAATGCCTTGCCATGACCGTAACGTGGTTTTACCTGTATCTCAAGCATGCATGGCGCGGATGTGATCCGGCTATATATGCATGGCATGTCATTCCATCGTCGATGATCGTGATGGATGGCCATGAAAAGTGCAGCACACCCCGGAGGCCTGTCCGCCCATGATGCGTTCCCTTGATATCGCCGGTACGGGCATGCAGGCCCAGACCGCGAATGTTGAGACGATTTCCAACAACATCGCCAACATGACGACCACGGGCTACAAGCGCCGTCGTGCCGAATTTCAGGATCTCATCTATCAGGATCTCCGCCGTGTCGGAACCATGAGTTCCGATACGGGCGACCTTGTGCCGGCTGGCGCCCAGATCGGTCTTGGTGTCCGCACCGCGGGGATTTACCGGATCAACGAACAGGGCACGCTTGAGCAGACCAGCAACGCGCTCGATCTGGCCATCGAGGGCCGGGGCTATTTCCGTGTGACGCTGCCCTCGGGTGAATATGCCTATACCCGTGACGGCACCTTCTCCCTGTCGGATGACGGCACCATCGTTACGGCGGATGGCTATCCCCTCAGCCCCGATATTTCCCTGCCGAACAACGCCGAAAACATCACGGTGGATCAGACCGGGCAGGTTCAGTACACCGTGTCGGGCACGACAACGGCGCAGGTTGCCGGTCAGATCCAGCTCATCACCTTCCAGAACGAGAATGGTCTGGCCGCGATGGGTCAGAACCTGTTCGAGGCCACGACATCATCCGGTGACCCGATCACCGGCACCCCGCAGAGCACGGGGTTCGGGTCCATCCGTCAGGGTTTTGTGGAAGAATCCAACGTCAACGTGGTGACCGAAATCACGGATCTCATCACCGCCCAGCGTGCATATGAAATGAACAGCAAGGTCATCACCGCTTCCGATGAAATGCTTCAGACGCTGACAAACCTGAAATAACATGCGCGTGCGGGCAGCAGTCGCCGTAGCGATCGCCGCGGGCATCGTGACTTTACACATTTCAGGCGGATCGGCGGCAACGCTGCGGAACACCTCTATCGTCACTACCGATAATGTAAAACTGTCGGATCTGTTTGCCGATCTGGATCCCGGTCAGGACCGCGTGCTGGGACCGGCCCCGGCCCCGGGTGGCAGCATCCATGTGGGCGGGCGGCAGTTGATCGCCATTGCCGATCAGTATGGCGTTGACTGGCTTGACCAGTCGCCATCGGCGCTGGCGACAGTCACACGTTCAGGCCGTGTCCTGGACAGGGATTTTTTTATCGACCTGATAAGGAAAAGCGTGCCCGACGTTGGCAGCGGCCCTGTTTCCATTGATCTTGTCGACTTTCATCCCATGATCGTCGCACCGGATGACCGTAATCCGGTCATCATGACCGATGTGGACTGGGACCAGAAATCCGGGCGTTTTTCGGCCACGGTCTACCGGACCCATCCCATCGGGGATGTCACGCAGGATTCATTCCTGCTGATCGGGACCGTCCATGCCTCACAGACCACGCTTGTCTTTTCCCACCCCATGGCCGCGGGATCGGTGATCTCACCACAGGATGTACGTATCGGGGAGTCCAGCACCGAATACACATCGGGAAGGATATTCACCGATGAAACCGAGGTGGATGGCATGACGCTCCTGCATGATGCCACGACCGGAGAGCCTGTTCTGGACCGCGATCTGCACCGGACCATCCTCATGCATAAGGGCGATCCCATCCTGATCGTTTACATCGTGCCCGGAATTCGGCTGACGGCGACTGGAAAAGCTCTGGAAGACGGCGGGGCCGGTCAGTACGTGAGGGCCCTCAATCTGTCGAGCAATATGGTTGTGACCGGCCGGGTGGCAGGGCCGTCACAGATCGAGATCGAGACCGGATCGGCCGCGGTTCCTTCCGATCCGAACACGTTACGCCGTCTGGCCACATCCAGCCGCGCAAATACGCGGGCGAATTTATCGCTCCGGTAACCGATAATGATCTGGAGAACTCTCTTGACCAAACACCGCCTGTCTGGCGCGATAATGACCGGGTTGCTGTGCCTGTCCGGGTGTTCAGGCCTGTCGGAAATCAGCGAGATGGGCCATCCGCCCCGCATGACCAAAACATCCGACCCGACACAGGCGCCTGATTATCGGCCCGTGACCATGCCCATGCCACCCCTTCAGGCCCCACCGACCGAAGTCGGAAGCCTGTGGCGGCCGGGAAGCCGGGCCTTCTTCAAGGATCAGCGGGCCTCGCAGGCTGGCGACCTTCTTACCATCAAGGTCGAGATCGCCGATAACGCCGCCCTGACGGACGATACATCCGCCAGCGGCAGCGGGTCAGAGGATTTCGGTATTCCCAGCCTCTTTGGTTTCAAGGGGAAGGGGGTATCTCACCTGACCAACTCGGATGCGCTCAGCACGAGTAGCGCCAGCGCCAATCTTGCCGCAGGCTCGATCCGAAGGAACGAGACCGTCACCCTGACCCTGGCCGGAACGATTACCCAGGTCCTTCCGAACGGCAACTTTGTGGTCGTCGCCCGTCAGGAAGTCCGGATCAATGGTGAGCTGCGCCAGCTTCTGGTCAGTGGTGTCGTCAGGCCCCAGGACATTCTGGAAGATAATACCGTGACCCATGACAGGATTGCCGAGGCGAGAATCTCTTACGGCGGCCGGGGCCAGCTTACCAAGATCCAGACGCCGCGATATGGCCAGCAGGTGCTTGATAGCGTTCTGCCGTTCTGATCCGAAGTTGGCGTGTACTGGGGGCGGGAAAGCTCCGGATCAGGGTAGCCATCGCCACATCCTGATCTGAACGGGCTGCCTGCGTCCATATGTCAGGATATTGCCCGCCGTGTAGCGTCCTCAGCCACCGAAACTTCTGACCAGTCCGCCCGCCACCATCTGCCATCCATCGACCATCACGAAGAAAATCAGCTTGAATGGCAGCGAAATGGTAGCCGGTGGCAGCATCATCATGCCAAGGCTCATGAGAACGCTGGATGTCACAATATCAATGACAAGAAACGGCAGGTAGAGCAGGAAGCCCATCTCGAAGCCCCGGCTCAGTTCACCAATCATGAACGCCGGTATGAGCACGCGCCACGGCATGGCGGCCGGTGTGGTCGGTGGGGCTACGTTTGCAAGATGCAGGAACGTGGTGAGATCAGCAGGCCGGGCATTCGCCAGCATGAACCCCCGGAAAGGCTCCGCCGCCGCCGCCAGACCTTCCATTTCACTCACACGGCCATCCATCATGGGGGAAATTCCCTGAACCCATGACTGTTCAAGAACGGGCTGCATGACGAAAAATGTCAGGAATAGCCCAAGCCCGATCAGTACCGTATTGGGGGGCGTGCCCTGCGCCCCGATCGCACCGCGCAGCAGGGACAGGACAATAATGATCCGCGTAAACGCGGTCACCATGACCAGCAGACTGGGCGCCAGCGAAAGAATGGTGATGAGAGCCGTGAGCTGGATCAGGCGGCTGGTCGTGCCCGCGTCGCCCATCCCTTTTCCAAGATCGACCGTCAGGGACTGGGCATGCGCCAGCGTCGGCATGGCCGCCAGGGCAACAACAGCCCCGATACAGGCAAAAAGAACCCCGGTTCTGGCGGCACGTCCCGTAAAAGACGGATATGTCAACGCGTTAGCTCCACTATTCGCATCAATCCGGTGGATTATCAAAGGAACTGGCGGTTCCTGCCTCATCCTCCATCCAGCCCAGAAACACGTCATTCCCGCCCCCGGTCAGGATCAGCCCCTTTTTCCCGCCGCATTTTATGATGCTGATACGCCGGCGCTGATCTATGGCCAGACTTTCAACCACGGCCAGATGACGGGTCTGGCGGCGCCGCGACAGGTAGGGTTCAAGCAGTTGCAACCCATAGCGGCTCAGCAGAATGAGCGCGATGACGATGACAAATGACGCAATCCACGTCAGCCACGCGGTGCCGAACGTTCCCGCGCCATGTGCAAGGGAGCCTGCCTGGGGCGCGGCCAGAACTCCGGTCGCGGGTACTGCGTCCATACCTAGCTGGACGTAGGAGAGGCCGAGAGAATTTCCGTCATCGTGACGCCGATATGATTATCGTCCACGACAACGACCTCACCACGGGCAATCAGCCGGTTATTCGCATAGATATCGACCGCTTCCCCCAGCTTCTTGTCCAGCTCCACGACGGCCCCGCGCCCGAGCCTGAGAAGCTGGCTGACCGGCATGGTCGCCGTGCCGATGACAGCCGTGATCTTTACCGGAATATCATAGACCGCCTCCATCTGGGCGGCCCCGGTCGGTTCCTTCGCGTCCGATGCGGCCGCATCCGCCGCGGGCGGGGTATCCGTCGGGGTCGAAGTGAAATCTTCAAGCCCGATATCCGCGTTGCCTGTGCTCATGGTTCTCTCCGCCTGGTCTATGCTTTCTGCACGTTCCGCCCCCCCCGCTGCTGCGCGAGGCTGTAACGGCGGCAACAATTTTCTCTGCAACAGCTTTACGCCACTGCCCGGGGTCGATGACAATGGTGTTCGCTGCTGATGTAATACGTATTGCATCCTCTGCGGAACCCTTCGTGGCCTCTATCCTGACGGCCGGATTTCCCCGCAGCAGGGTGGTCAGGCGCTGTGCATCGGCGGAATTGCACTGCACTTTCACCGGGCCATCGCATTCCTTGACGAATGCAACCGCATCGAGGATCAGATCCCGCTGCATGCCTGCCACCACGGATCCGTCAAGCGCCGTAAGAGTGCGGACAATATCCACGACTGTCATGAGAAAGGCCTTCGCCGCCGCCATCATGACCTGGTTCCGCCGGTCATTCTCCGCCTTGAATATGTCTGTAAGGGAGGATACGCAGCCAGCATAGTGTTCCTGAAGCGCCTGTTCCCTGTCCTGCTGCCCTTTTTCAAAACCGGCATGAAACGCGGCCTTGCGGATGGCATCGGCTTCCTCGCGCGTCATGGTGATCAGGTTCGGGTCAGGCTCGGGCGTTTCCGGCTGTGCCTCTTCCTTCGCGGCAAGATTGTCCGCCACCGTCATGGGGACAACGCCGAAATCCTCGATATCCGCCAGATCCCGGATCGGCATACCCGCATGGATGGTGGAGGGCCTGTCCGTCGTGGCCTGTGCATGTGGCTAGAAGGGGGAACCGGTGGGGTCGTCACGGTATGATCTCGTCATTGCCGCCATTTTCGGCCAGGTCGATTTCACCGGCATTCGCCATGTTCTTGATGGTGGCGACGATTTCCGTCTGCGCGGCGTCCGCGTCCTTGACGCGCACGGGACCAAGCGCCTCGATCTCTTCCAGCAGAATGTTCCCGGCGCGTTTGGACATGCATTGCAGAAACATCTTCCGCACCGTTTCCGAAGCGCCCTTCAGGGCCAGCGGCAGTTTTTCACGGTTAACCTCGTTGACAATCCGCATGAGGGAGACATGGGGCAGGCGCTTGATATCCTCGAAGGTGAACATGAGCGCCTTCACCTTTTCCATATCCTCGTGATTGCGCTTGTCCATTGACGCCATCAGGCGGGTCTCGGTCTTGCGGTCGAAGTTATTGAAGACTTCCGCCAGAAGCTCGTAGCTGTTCCGCTTCGACGAGCGCCCAAGCGAGGAGATGAACTCGGAACGCAGCGTTGCCTCCACGCTGTCCAGGACTTCCCGCTGCACCGTTTCCATATGCAGGACACGCATCATCACGTCCGTTGCGTAATCTTCCGGCAGCAGCGCGAAAATGCGCGCGGCGTGCGCGGGCTGGAGCCTGCTCAGGATGACGGCGGCCGTCTGCGGATATTCGTTGCGCAGGTAATTGGCGAGAACCGTCTCCTGCACATTGCCGAGCTTGTCCCACATCGTCCTGCCGGCCGGACCACGGATCTCGTCCATGATCTTTTCCACCTGCTCTTCCGGCAGGGCCTTGCGCAGCATTTCCTCCGTGGTCTCGTAGGTTCCGACAAGACCGTCGGACGATTCAAAGTTCCGCGTGAATTCGTGGCAGACCGCCTCCACAATATCGGCCCGCACCAGGCCGAGACCCGCCATGGTGATGGAAATATCGCGGATCTCATCCTCATGCAGCAGTTTCAGGAGCTTCGCCGAACGGTCGCGCCCGACAGCCAGCATGAGGATGGCGGCTTTCTGCCGACCGCTCAGATGCGCGCTAACGGAAGGGGGCGGATTGGCGGAAGCAACCGGGGTTATCGCGGATTCAGCCATATCTAGCCTCCTTTCGTCGGGGTTTCTGGCGCGGCCAGCCAGTTCCGGATGATAAGAATGCTCTCCTCGGGGCTTTCCTCGATACGGTCAGCGACCTTCGTGATCGCTTCCGCACGCATCTTCCCGTCGACGCCTTCAACACTGATCGTACCATCTTCGGATATTTCGGCGGAATCCAGCGGTCCACCCCCGCCACTTATACGGGCAGCGCCTTCCGCTCCGCCAGCCACCCCTTCACGCATATGGCCACCGGCAAGGGCAAGCCCACCCAGTCCGCCACGGCGCAGCATCGGCCGGATGGCAATGTAGATGGCGCCAAGGGCCAGGAGAAGCGGGATGACCCATTCCGCGATATAGATAAGGGTCTCACGGCTCCACAGATTGGTGGCGGGTGTCGAGAAGGCGCCTTCGGCATCCGGCATGAACGGCATGGAGACGACATTGACTTCGTCCCCCCGGCTTTTGTCATAACCGATCGCCGTCTTCGCCAGCGTTGTGATCTGGTCAATCTTGGCGTTGTCGAATGGCTGCCAGACTTCCTTGCCATCCTTGGCCTTGATGAACGAACCGTCCACCATGACCGCAAGGCTGATCCGGGCCAGTCGCGGGCGTGTCTGGCTTATGACACGGACGCGCTTGCCGATCTCGTAATTGTTGGTCTCATCTTCCCGGTCGCCTGTCGAACCGGTCCTGTTATCCTGATTGGCGTTGGCGTTGGGCAGGTTGTTCGCCACCGTGGTATTCGGGTTCGCCTCGGTATTGACGGTCTTGTCCGAGCTTGTCTGCTGGGAGCGCAGGACCTGCTGGTTCGGGTCGTAACTTTCGTCCGTCTCGCGGATTTCGTCCGTGTCCATGGTGACCGCCGCGCGGGCGCGCACATGACCGGCGCCCAGGGTGGGGGTCAGCATATCTTCCACGGCCTGCGCCAGCCGCTGTTCCTCGGCATAGCGAAGTTTGTCCAGCGTGGATTCCTGTCCCGCCGCGCTGTCGGGGTCGCCGGGCCGGGCCAGAACGTCGCCGCGTGTGTCAACGATGGATATGCCCTGCGGGCGCAGGCCCGGAACGGCGGCGGCCACCAGGTTCTGGATGGCCTGAATGCCATCGGGGCTGAAACGGCCCGTCCTGCCTATGTCAAGGACGACACTGGCCTGCGACGGGCTGGTCTGGGTCGAGAAAAGATCCCGGTGCGGCAGGACAAGGTGGACCCTGACGTTACGCACCCCGTGCAGAAGACGGATGGAGCGTTCAAGCTCTCCCTCCATCGCCCGTGTCTCGTTGATCGTCTGTTCAAACTGCGTGCTGGTGAGTGTGCCGCTCTTGTCGAACAGCTCGTAACCGATCGCCCCGCCGGTAGGGAGCCCTTCCTTCGCGAGAAGCAGCCTTGCGGTGGCAACCTTGTCATGAGGAACATAAAGGCTTGTTCCGTCAGGGCTGGTGGTGGAGGCGATATGGGCCTTTCCCAGCTCATCAACCATTTCGGCCGCTTCGCTCAGGTCGATGTCACTGTAAAGCAGCGCCATGGACTGGCCGCTGCTACGGAAAACAAGAAACCCGAGCGTCGAGAGGAGAACCGCGGCCGCGATCCCCAGCGCGGCCAACCGCGTGCGTCCGAGACCCTTCAGCTCGCCAATATATTCTGCATAAGGATAAAGCGCTACTTTATTACAACACGAGAACAGGAAGCCAAAAAATCCTCCAGCGCCTTAACCATTCGATATCCCTGCATCTCGCCTTGCCACTACATTCAGTCATGCCCGTCAGAGCAGCACGGGAGTACTCAGATCTTATGATAACGATGCCTGAACCATAAGGTAAGGCAGAAAAGGAGCGTCTGGGACAAAAAGCAACCCGGTAGGGACGCGATTGATTAACTATATTTTAATCGTGTCGCCGTTACACAACGATACGTTTCTTTTTTACGGCTTCTTCGGGATTTGTCGCGCCCCGGCTTCTTTCCCGCATGTGGGTCTGACGCGATCGGGTCATGCAGGCGGTCCATCAACGGGCAGGAGCGGGGATTTATTCCCGGCATCCCCCTCTACTGCGGCTATTAGTGTACACCAGACAGAAAAAGGTTCCCTTCCGGCGCATCAAATTTATTGCATGGCTTGACAGGGGCGGCTACTTCACAGCATCAACACTCTGTGCGGCGTCCGGAACTTTCTGGGCACATGAGTAACCGGCACGGAACGGCTTACCGACAGCCAGCGTGCGGGGCACGAATGGGGCCAAACCGTCAGGAACGGACGTGCAGGCATGGTCAGGCAGGAAAGTCCTAAGGAAAACAGTATGAACGACGGTGACAACGTGTTCGGCAAGGCAGCTGAGCCAACCCAGACCATACTTGCCCAGGGGCTGAATGTCGCCAATCTGGAGTGCGAGACGGATACCCCCATCATCGTGGGCGGCAGTGTCCGTAACGCCCGTCTGCGCGCGCCAACTGTCGATATTCTTGAATCCGGCATCGTTTCCGGCGAACTGCTGGCGGATGAGGTCATCATCCGTGGCCGGGTGGAAGAAGCCGTGATCCGTACGAAGCGGTTTTACGCCAGCGCCACCGCGAAAGTGGAAAACTGCACCATTGTTCTGGAAGGGCATACCGGCTGCGGCATTCACAAGGATGCCGACCTGACCGGGGAGATCCGGCTCGTCACATCTGGCACCACCGCTGCCAAACCCGAAACCGCCAGCAAACCGGCGGCGCCCGTGGCTGCGGCTGTTCCCGATACGCAGCCAGCGCCCGCCCAAACCGCCGCACCGGACGTTACCACCGATATGACCGCGCAGCAGCCCGGTGACGGGGCCAAGCCGGCTCCCGCTTCGGTAACGGGCTGGGACAATATGGATGAAGCCCTGCATTCCGCCGCGACAGCGGATGGCCATGTGGTTCTTGTGGATCCGGGGCAGGATCCGGAATAACCGGGAATAAGCCAGTAAGGGTACAAGCAGCATGGACCAGCACCGGAAAGGCACCGCCTGATGGCCCGCTTCTGGTCCATATGACTATATATGCCTCCGTGTTTTTCCGGAGACATTGCTTGTGGCGACCACCAGAAAACCGCAAGTGGACCAGAGTGTAATGCGTATACCCCGTCTGTCATTCGGGAAACTTGTACATATCTCATCCAGCCTGATGACCCTGCTGCTGGCGATGAATATGCATGCACTTGCCGGACACCTGAAGGATGGCAGCACACAGAAGACCCCACAGCCCGCCGTGACCGAAGCCGCCGCGGAAGATGGGGAGACCCATGAAGACGCGCCCCCTGCCGATACCGCGTCCATCCTGCCGCCCCAGCATGTCAGCACCAAGGCGGACAGGAACGCGATCGAGGGATGGATCCCGCTTCTTCAGTCGGATGACGCCGGTGGTGGCGATGCACAGACACAGCCCCAGTCTTCAGCCGCCCGGCAGGGCGCGACTGATGGCGACTGCCCGAAAGGCCTGTCCTGCGCCAGCATGCAGTCATCAGCGGGCAAATTCGGGGGAGATTTCGACCCGGAAGTCAGCAAGGCCGAAGCGGATCTCGTCAAGGATATTCTCGCCCGTCGGTCCGATATCGACAGCGAGCAGAAGAACATGGCCGAACAGAAACATGTTCTGGATGCCGCCAAGACCGCGCTGAATGAAAAAATGCACGATCTGGACGCTTCCATGGCGCTGCTTGCGGAAAAACAGGCGGCTCACCGGGAAAACGTGCTGGCTGAAACCGACAGGCTGGTGAAGATATACGAGGACATGCCCCCCAAGGAGGCGGCGGCGGTCTTCAATATCATGGATATTCATGTGCTGGTTTCCATCGCCAGCCAGATGAATCCCCGGAAGATAGCGGCCATCATGGGTTCCATGACGCCGGAGCGTGTGAACCTTGTCTCCCAGTTCCTGGCTGGCGTCCGGAGCTTCCGCCCCATCCGGGTCTCGGCGGTAAGCGATGGCAGGACGGATCAGGGGACGGAAGGTGGTACGGTGTCCTATACGGCTTCTGTCCAGCAGCAACCCGCGCAGGGCCCCCTTACGCCGTCACGCCAGTAATTCCGGCGGGTTCAAGGACTGTCTTCAAGACACCCTGAAAATCATAAGGAAGTTTTGGTGAAGCTTTTTTCAAAAAGCTTCAGAAAACGCCACCGATCTGAAAAAAGGCGGAATTTTCAGGAATATTATTATTTATCAATGCGTTGATTCAGATAGCCTCCACGCCCTGCCAAGGGATACGGCCGTAATTCCTGCCAGACGGGGCATTTTTCCCGGCCCATGATGCTGCATCACGGACAGGATTCCGCGCTCAGTCCATCCGATATTTTTTACGATATTCGAAAAAATATTCGTCCGCCTTACCTTCTCTTAGCCATTTGAAGCTCTACTGATCCTGCGTTGGCGAACAGCCAGTTTGAGACGGAGAATATAACAATGTCACTTTCGATTAACACCAACACCTCGGCGATGGTCGCCCTTGAAACCCTGAACGCGACCCAGACCGAACTGAGCTCGACGGAAAATGCCGTTTCCACCGGCCTGAAGGTTTCGACGGCTGCTGACAACCCCGCCGCCTTCGGCATCGCGGCCCAGATGAGCGGCAACATCTCCGGTCAGGGCGCGGTGAATGATGGCCTGTCCTTCGCCTCTCAGGTTGTCAGCAGCACCACGAGTGCCGCCGACCAGATCATCAGTGTCCTGCATAACATCCAGTCCGCGGTCACCACGCTGGGTGACAACCAGGGCAGCCCGACGTCCATCGCCGGGATCGGGGATGAAATCACCAACTACCTCACCCAGATTGATACCATTGCCCGCAATGCCACAACCAACGGCGTGAACCTCCTGTCCGGTGGCACCAGCGACGGTCTTTCGATCACCGCGGATTCGCTCAACTACGTGACGGGCCTGCAGGGTGATACGGCAACGATTACCGGCTTCAACTCATTGATTGCGGGTGACGTTACCGTCAACTCTTCGGTGCTGGTGAAGGGATCCGCAGGCACGACGCTGACGGATGCCCTTGGTCTGTCAACATCTGGTTCAGCGGGGCAGAACCCGGTCTCCAACGTCTTTACTGGCAGCGCCGGTAGCCAGGCCATCGCCAGCACCTTCAACACCGGCGGGACCGTGAACGTCAGCGCCATGATCAGCCAGGTCCAGCAGGCCATTACCGCCATGACGGACGTTACGGATCGTCTGGGCGCCAATACCCAGCTGCTGTCCAGCATGTCCACCTACGGTGCGACCGTTTCCGACAACCTGACGGCCGGTGTCGGCGCCCTGACCGATGCGGACATGTCCGCCGAAAGCGCGAAGCTGACCTCCCTGCAGACCAAGCAGTCGCTGGCGATCAAGTCCCTGACGATCGCGAACGGCCAGTCTCAGAACATTCTCTCGCTGTTCCAGAGCTAATCTGCTTCGGACGCAGGGTCTTGACGACAGATACCCCCGGCTTCGGCCGGGGGTATTTTTTTGCCCGAAGGCATATATTAAGAAGCCGCCTTTTCCCTGCGGGCCCTTGCAGGGCTTGCGCTGGGTTTCTCTTTACCATTTTATGGTCAACGAAGATGACCAGACAGACGGCCGGTCGGTGCCGGTTCAACGGCTCTTATGGGAACGTCTGACCGCAGTCAGGGCGTACGGTTCTTCCTGCGATCCGAACCGATTTTTATCCGTTATGTCACAGGCTGTCCGAAAGTCTGACCAGCAGGGACACGGAATGGCCCGTCGCATCCGTTCCGGCACGGAAATTCATCCATTTTCCCGGCGTGAAGACCCATGTCCGGACAAAATTCACCGCGAATGGATGGGGCTTGCATGAGCTGCCGCTGTCCTGCTGCGCGCATTGTGTCGTATCCAGATCATTGGGCGGGGCATAGATATTGGCATTCATATCCACGGTGCGCCCATGTATCTGCACCGCGCCCTCCACGCCTGTCTTCACGCTGGCGGCGACGGGACCGGTATTGTCGGCTATTGTGCCCGACATTATAATATCGGAAAACTTGGTCGCATTGGTCGAGCAGATTTCCGTCGAGGCCGATCCGACGACAACGCCGGCATTATCATCGTTACTGGTGTTGACGGCATGTATTTCCACAACATAGACAGGCCCGCTCGTGCACTGGATGCCGCCCCCATCCGTGCCCGGCATCTTGGTGGACTGCTGTTCCCCCGTAGTATGGGATGCCGCCTTACCGGCCGGCGTGCTGGCCGCCCTGCATGTGCCTGCGGAAAGAAGTGCCACGAACAGGGCCGCGCCCATACCGGCATGCACGAGAGTCATATTCCGTCGGTCACTCACTCAATTACGTCCTTTCCCACGAACAGGGAACCGGGAGATGATCTACCTCCATACGAAGGTCCGGGTTGATTGTTAGTCCATGGCAATCCCATTTGCCATGGCTGTCTGGCCCGGGACATGACTGGAAGGCTATGACAGGCCCATAAAGCCCGCGGGACTTGTGATGACTGAAGCACTGGGCTATTGATCACATGATTAACTGGCAGGAATGCGCTTTCACCCCTTGACAGACATGCGGGGGCTGAACGGGAACACGATGATAAGCGATATCACCACACGCAGTCTCGACGCGAACAACGCCTATGGTCTGACGCAGCAGGCGGCGCAGTCAACCACCGGCGATACGGACACTGATGGCGGTTCACAGTCCTCGGATCCCGTATCCGGCTTTACCGCAGCACTGGATAACGCGGTCAGGGGCGCCATCAGCACCGGCAAAACAGCCGAGGCCCAGACCGCCGCCGGGCTGTCGGGCAAGGGCAATCTTACGGACATAACCACCTCTGTCGAGGAAGCCAAACTGACCCTACAAACCGTTACCACGGTCAGGGACAGGGTTGTTCAGGCCTATCAGGACGTCATGAAAATGTCGATCTGAGACCGCCATATGCATCATACGGTCGATATTCATGAAATACTGCGCCAGACACTGATTGTGGCCGTAAAGATGGGCGCGCCATCCCTGCTGGCGTCGCTATGCGCGGGGTTGCTGGTTTCCCTGTTTCAGGCCATGACGCAGGTGAGTGAGGCAACGCTTTCCTTCGTGCCGAAATTCGTGGCCGCCATGGGCGCTCTCCTGCTGACGGGGTCGTTCATGTATTCCACATTGCATACATACGCGCAGGCGATCTTTGACCAGATGGTCATGGTCGGTGGCTCATGAACATTGACCGGAACCGGCAGGCGGCATTTTCGGGATGATGGACGATCCGTCCTTTCCCGGCGGATCCATCGCCGTTCTGGCCGCCATGTTCCTTGTTGTCCTCTGCCGTGTCAGCGCCCTGATCATGGCCGCCCCCGCCCTGGGGGAGACCACATCCCCCATGGTGGTCAGGGCCGGTCTTGCTCTCGCCACGACGATAACGATTCTGCCGGTGGTGCAGGATCATATCATGGAGGTCTCGGGGCAGGCGCTGCATATACCCTCGCTGGCGGTCGCGATTATCGTGGGCGAGTTGCTGTGCGGTGTATTCATCGGGTCACTGGCCCGGCTTCTGGCCATGGCGCTTACGATTTCCATGCAGATCATCGCCGTTTTCACCGGGCTGGCCAGTGTGCTCCAGCCGGATGCCGAACTGGGCGCGGGCAGCACGGCGATCAGCCATATGGCGTCCTCGCTGATCCCGGTCATTTTCCTGATAACGGGCCTGTACGTGCTGCCGCTGGCGGCGATTGCGGGTTCATACAACCTGTTTCCACCGGGGCATATGCCACCGCTGGGTGACATGGCCCGAAGCGTTACTGAAACCACGGCGCAGACATTCGCCTGGCACTCCAGCTCGCCGCGCCATTTGTCCTGATCGGCACCCTATGGCCCGCGATGCTGGGTGTCCTGAACCGGCTGCTTCCCGCCATCCAGGTCTATTCACTGGCCATGCCGGCACAGTTGCTGGGTGGCGTGCTGCTTCTGGCCATGCTGATTCAGGTCATGACCGGTTTCTGGCAGCAGAGGATGAGTGACCTGCTCATCGGCCTGCCGGGAATAAGCGCCGGCGGCGGCGCGCGGCATTAAGGACAGGGCCATATGGCGGATGAAGGATCCGGTGGCGGCGAACGGAGTCAGGCCCCTACCGAAAGAAAACTTCAGAGCGCGCGTGAGGAAGGGAATGTCGCCCAGTCCCGCGAATTGCAGATGCTTCTGGCTCTGGGCGGATTCCTGCTCATCTTTACCCTGACATCTGCCAGGTCGGGTCACAGGTTCATCGAGCATATGCGCGGCATCATGAGCCATTTTGACAGCATCCCGCAGGACATGACATCCATCCAGCGGGTCGCCATACAGATGGGGCTTGAAGGGGCGTTGCTTGCGGCGCCGCTCGTATGTGTCAGCATTGTTGTCGTCACCATCTGCGGCCTGCTGCAGACCGGGTTTCTGTGGCGGCCCGAGGCGCTCGCCCCCGATCTTACGCGCCTGTCACCCATGCGGGGCATCAAGCGTCTTTTCAGCCTGACCAACCTGATCGAAACCCTGAAAAGCTGCACCAAGTTCATCGTGTTCGGGTTCCTTCTTTACGGCGTGGCCAAGGGAACGATCCAGATCGCCCCGGAAGCCGAACGATGGACGACCATCCGCCTCACCAAAGAACTCATTTCATGGTTTGCCTATGCCACGCTGATCATTCTTGTCGTGCAATGCGGTATTGCCCTGCTGGATGATCTGTGGACGCGCTATAACAGAATACGCGGGCTGCGCATGAGCTTCCAGGACATCAAGGAAGAAGCGCGCCAGACCGAGGGGGATCCGCTTGTAAAACGGCGCCTGCAGATGATCCGCCGCCGCCGCGCCCGCCGCCGTATGATCGAGGCGGTCCAGAAAGCCACGGTCGTGGTCACGAACCCCACACACTATGCCGTTGCGCTTCTGTATGAAAGCGGCATGGACAGCGCGCCCCAGATCGTCGCCAAGGGAGCGGATGATCTTGCCGCCCGTATCCGCCATGCGGCGGAAGACGCACGGGTGCCCGTGGTCGCGAACCCGCCACTGGCGCGCGCCCTGTACACACTCCCGCTGGATTCTGAAATACCCCCGGAATATTTCCAGCCCGTGGCCGCCATTATCGCCTATGTGATGAAACTCAAGACCCCGGGGTCCCGTGCGTCCCCGCGTTAGGTGGATGAAAGCCGCCAACGCTCCGGCATAATGTGTTTCACCGGGTTACAAAGGGTAACCGGAAGGGCGGATTGAAGGAAATCCTTGCATTTCGCGATGCGCATGCTAGTCAGAAAAAACATAGGCACAGGTGACGCGCTGGGGATGTTTCGGCCGCCATTCCATGCCCGTAAAAGCCACTGGCTTATGCCGCCCGCCCGGAAACGGCAGGCTGGCAGCATCATGCGGTATCATCGGCATGGTGGGACGATGGTTTTTTTCTGCCGGCTGGCGGACGGGACAGACAACAGCGCGCTCGGGTCAGGGACAGCTCATGTCGATTTTTAATGCCCTTACTACGGCTGTCAGCGGGATTGACGCGCAGTCGACCGCCTTTACAAACCTTAGTAACAACATCGCCAATAGTCAGACGGTGGGTTACAAGGCTGACTCCACGGCCTTTCAGGATTTTGTGGCGGACTCGCTGAATGGCAATTCCTCGTCTGCGGACATCTCGGATTCCGTCTCCGCCCTGACCATCCAGCATGTGGACCAGCAGGGCACGGCCTCCGCCAGCACCGACAGTCTGGCCATGTCGATTTCGGGCAATGGCCTCTTCGACGTCTCCGAGGAAACCGGCGCGACCACGGCTGGAACGACCCAGTTCCAGGATGAACAGTACTATACGCGCAACGGCGAATTCTACGAGAACAAGGACGGTTATCTGGTCAACACCGCCGGTTATTATCTTGATGGCTACATGGTCAACAGCCAGACCGGGCAGGTCAGCAACAATCTGACCCAGATCAACATCGCCAATGTTGCGTTCCGTCCCACGGAAACGACAACCCTGACCCAGTCCGCTGTGATTGGCACCCTGCCGTCCGATAGCACAAGCTATACACCCCAGACATATACGACCGCTCCGGTCACGACATATGACGCGAATGCCCAGCCCCATGAGGTTGGCGTTTCGTGGACACAGAGTTCGAGCAACCCGCTGGTCTGGGATGTCAGCGCCTATGACGCGAGCGGAACGGGCTCGATCGCAGCGAATGACTATCAGGTCACATTCAATAGTGATGGTACACTGGCTTCCGTCATGAATGCGACAACAGGCGCAACCGTTGGCTCGACCACCACCGGCGCTACCGCCTCGATCCCCATTTCAGCTGATTACGATGGCGTCACGCAGACCATGCAGCTTGACCTGGGTACAATCGGCGGCACAAGCGGCACCACAATGGCGGCGGCCGGCAGCAACACCGTCAGCACAAGCCAGGTCACGGCCCTGACAGCCGATACATCGACCAAGACCATTTCGATGGCTGCCAATACCCTGCTGGGAACAACCACGGGCTCGGATCAGTCCTATGTAACGGCGCCGACGGATGTCGGAACCACGCCTGTTTCCGTCAAATGGACCCAGACATCCGCATCCCCCGCGACGTGGACGGTTTCAGCGGTCAATCCTTACGACAGTTCTTCCACTTCGTCCGTCAGTTCCGACTCTTACAGCGTTGTTTTCAATACGGATGGTTCGGTCAAATCCGTTACCGATCTGACCAATCCCAGCACAACGGTATCGGGATTGAGCAGCCTGACGGCATCCGTTGACAATACGACCTACACCATGGATCTCAGTGGCGCTTCCCTTTCGACAACGGCCCTGTCCACCGATACTACGTCATTGACTTCGGACAGTGTATCGAGTGGTACTTATACAGGAGCGAGATCGAAAGTGACGGGTCCATCATGGCCGAGTTCGATAACGGCGACACGCAGCTTATCGGCAAGGTTGCCCTGAGCAACTTCGCCAATGTCGATGGCCTGAACGCTGTTGATGGACAGGCCTATACCGCCACCGCGAACTCTGGCAGCGCGAAAACAGGTGTTGTGGGTGAGAATGGTACGGGAACCCTCTCGGTCGGTTATGTGGAATCCTCGACCACGGATCTGACCAGCGATCTGTCCTCCCTGATCGTTGCCCAGGAAGCCTATTCGGCCAATACGAAAGTGGTCACGACCGCCGATGAACTGCTCCAGACCACGATTGCAATGAAGCAGTCATAATGATCTGACCGGTCCGCCATGATGCGGGCCGGTCTTTTCCGTAACAGTCGGGAAATATCTGCCTACGCAAAAACTGGTGCGCGCGGCATGAATCCCCTGAATGGTTTTTCTAAAAAAGAAACGGGATCATAACCGTTTGGCAACAAGCCTGTAACCGAAACCATGAACGGTTTCGACAAATGGCTCCGACTTGCCAAGAACGGCGTGCAGCTTTGTACGCATCCGGTAGATCGCTTTATCAACAGCGCGAACCGTAATATCTTCATCAAGCAGCATAAGAAGACGATCACGATGCACCGGCCTAGGCGCATTGCGGATCAGGGTGTCAAGCAGCCTGAATTCATTTTCCGTCAGGTGTATCTCGATGTTGCTATGTAGCCATATCTTTCGTGTGGCAAGGTCGATCTTCCATCCGGCAAAATGGTAAACCAGCCTTCCTTGCCCGGCCCGGCCGCCATGTTCAACCGCTGCGACAAATTGCGAACACGCGCGACAAGTTCCCGCGGATGCAGCGGTTTTTCAAGATAATCATCCGCGCCATTTTCCAGTCCACGCAAACGATCATTCATTGTGCAGCATGATGTCGCCACAATAATGCCGGCGGATGTATCGCGCCGCAGTTCCGATATGGTCTCCAGCGCATTGCCATCGGGTAGCTGTAATTCGAGCAGGATGATATCGAATTTCGTGTACCGGATGCGCCGCTTCAGTTCCAGGATTGAAGTGGCCAGTTCGGTTGCGAACCCGGAGCCAAGCAGAACGGCGTTATAGAGATCACGGGTCGTCTTTTCAGCTTCAACCAGCAGCACATGGGCATCCGTCCCGTCTCCCGTCATGAGTGTATTACTTTCAACCTAAAGTAGTAACGGCCAGCGCGGAGCCAAGGATGCACATATATCTCAAGACCGGAATATATTAGGGAAACTATCAAGACAAGTGACTGCTAAAATGGCAGCCATGTGTGGGGCCCTCTTTTCCATTTGCGTGACGCAATCTAGAAACGGGGGTATAGAATGATGGTCTCTGAATGCGTTGCCAACAACAGAATATCTGGCCGATAATCTTCCCATCCGAACAGTGCCGCGCTGCGTCATGACCGTGCTTTATCTGCGCGCAACAAACATAAATGGTACAGTAACATGTTAAATTGGTTTACTGAGCGTGCGCCTCTAAGAAAAAAGATTACCGTAGTTACTGCCTGTCTTCAGGCCTACATGATCTTTCAGATCTTTGTTCAGGTCATCTGCTTCGAGCTTCAGCTTTCCATTGAGAACCAGAGGATCATCACCCTAGGTGAGTTTCTCTTTGGTTCGGTAATGGTCGTATGCATCCGGTGGGTGCTGATCAATCGTGTCGCCAAGCCATTCGAGACCATCACGGGCCTGACCGAGCGGATTGCATCAGGCACATTGAACGAAAACATACCGTTCCTGAGCTGGACCGATTGCGCGGGCCGACTGGCCAACGCGCTTTCAACGTTCCGCAATGCACTTCTGCGCCAGATTGACCTGCAGAAGCAGGCCGCTGACAGCGCACGGGAGCAGGAAGTGCTTATGGAGCAGACCCGTCAGCGCGAAATTCAGCAGAACGCCCTGATCGCCGATCTTGGGCGTGGCCTCAAGGCGCTGGCGGATGGTGATCTGACATTCCATTTCTCTTCGCCCTTCGCCAAGGAATTTGAACCGCTGCGTCTGAACTTCAATGACGCGCTCATCTCCCTGTCCGACGCCATGACACGTGTTGCCTCAGCATCGTCGCTCATCCAGAACGGGGCGGTGGAAATTGCTCAGGCTTCGGATGACTTTGCCCAGAGAACGGAACGGCAGGCCGCCGCACTGGGGCAGACGGCCGCATCCGTCAATAATGTCACCGGGGGCGTTTCGAACACCGCGACAGCCGCCCTTGAAACCAACCGCTCGGCTGATGTGGCGCATTCCTCTGTCCAGCGTTCGAGTGATGTCATGCAGGACGCGATGGTCGCCATCGAGGAAATTGCGGCTTCTTCCGAGAAGGTTGCTGCGATTATCGGCATGATTGATGAGATCGCTTTCCAGACCAACCTCCTCTCCCTGAACGCTGGCGTCGAAGCCGCCCGCGCGGGGGAAGCCGGGCGTGGCTTTGCCGTTGTCGCCAATGAGGTGCGCTCCCTGGCCCAGCGGTCTGCTGACTCGGCCAAGCAGATCCGCGATCTTATCGGCATTTCCAAGCGTCATGTCACGGATGGTGTGAAACTGGTCGAACAGACCAATAAGGAACTCCGCACCGTCGTGTCCCAGGTGGAATCCATCAGTGGCCATGTCTCGAAAATCGCGACCGTGGCGCGGGAACAGGCTGCCAGCCTCAAGGAAATCAACACCACCGTCTCCCATATAGACACCACGACCCAGCAGAACGCGGCCATGGTTGAAGAGACGGCCGCAGCCGCGCATAATCTCAAAAGCCAGGCCTCGAACCTGATGATGGTGGTCAGCCACTTCCATATGAGGGGAACATCCGGGAAGCCGAAGACCATCGCGGCCCCCCAGCCTTCCCAGAAGAAGCTCCCGGCTGGAGCCAAAGTCCCTGAAACTCTAGATGGATGGGCGGCTGATTTTTAATGCTTGCTTCCAGTAATCGGCATAGTGACCAGCAGCAGGCGTTGCAGGTACTGACCTTTATCGTGAATGGGGAGGCTTATGCGCTCCCCATTCTCTATGTCATGGAAATCCGTATCTGGACGGGGGGAAGTCCGCTTCCATCCGCTCCGCCCTATCTCAAGGGGGTTATGAACCTGCGGGGGGCGATGATACCTGTCATCGACATGCATGTTATTTTCGATACAGGGAAAGAGCATAAGGTTGAAAATGAGCGTGGCGTGCCGGCGGCAGTGATTATTGTTGAACTGCGTGGAGAACCTGCGGGTCTTCTGGTCGATAAAGTGCAGGATATTGTCACTTTGACCTATGATGACATAAAGCCAATTCCTACGGCGGCAGGGCAGGGAACCCATAAGATCTTAAGCGGCCTCATAACGATAAAAGACCGGATTATCGGACATCTCGATATCGATGCGTTCAGCAAATGGATCGAATTGCCCAGTCTGACAAATTCTGCGGATGTTCCCTGATAAGGGGAATGGTGCCCAGTCCACATGAAGAATGTCATTTTCAAATAACACACTGATAATAATAAAAGTTTTGGATGCCATCTTTTCTAGAACGGCGGCAACCAAAACTTTTGTTGTTTTTTATCAATCGGTTATTTTTAAACAGATGCAGGCTGCCTAGTACCGGATTATCTTTGGCCTACTATACGTATGTGTAGTTACCCTGCGAGCCAGAAATCCTGCTGGTTTCGTTGAGGATTGTCCTGAATGTCCTCCTTGCGTTGTCTTACACCTTTGTTGTCGTGTAAAAAGAACCCCAATTAAAATCTGGCCTACATACTGAGTGATTTGGTGAGTAAGGAACCTTTATGTCTGGAAATGAAAAACACACCATGGATTCCAATCATGATGTGGTAAAGGCATTGTCAAATCTGCTGGAAAGACAGACATATACGGAAAAAGTTCTGAAAAGCCTATCTCAGGTTGTTCTTGACCTTCATATGCAGGTAAGGCAGACACGAGCATCAGTTCAAGCACTTTCATCGTCACATTTAAAACCTAATGGCCGTAAGATACGGGCGGTTTTTCTCGTTAATTCCATAGAATTATGGGATTCATTATTTGATATTTACCAAAAAATGCTAGAAAGCGATATTTTTGAACCTTTCGTTGCAACAATCAATCGCCGTCTTGGCGGGGATACTCATTTTAGTGGAGAAAAAAGAGCAAGTGATGGCCTGACTAAGCTAAATATTCCTCATCTCCGTCTCGATATGGAAGATTCGTTTGCCGGATTGAATATTCTTCGCGGTCTGGCGCCAGATATTATCTTTCGTCAATCTCAGTGGGATGATCTTTATCCTCCCGCATTTTCATCCGATTATCTCAGCTTTGCCAAATTATGTGTTGTTCCATACGGACTTATTGTCCTGGAAAAATACATGAGCAAGCAGGCCGAACGGGAAGGTACAAATAAAATCTCCTGTGATACACCTTATCATAGGGCCGCCTGGCGCATATTTTGTGAAAATAAATATGCTTTGCAGTATTTTGAATCTTTCAGTCACGCCCCATCGGAAAAACTTGTCCTTTCAGGTTACCCGAAACTACAACGTCTCCTGAATGAAGCGCCTTCGTGGCCAACATTCGATAAAAATCCTCATCATGAAAAAGCTTTCCGCGTCATATGGGCGCCACATCATAGTTGCGACAATCCGTGGCTCAATTTTGGCGTGTTCCATAGAATATATCAGGATTTCGTTGCCTGGGCGCGTGAGGCATCGGATATAGAATTTGTTCTCAAACCTCACCCAGAACTCTTCAAGAGTGTGGTCAACCGCAATGTCATGTCGCAGGCGGCTCTTGATAACTTCCTGACAGAATGGTTGAGTCTTCCTAATTGCGCTTATGAAAATGAGCGTTATGGAGGGCTTTTTGCAGCATCCGACCTGATGATAACGGACGGAATTTCTTTTTTTATTGAATATCCTATATTTGATAAACCATTGATATTCTTTAACTCTGGTGTACATGCAGAACTAAATGCTGTCGGTAAATTAGCCATAGCATGTGCGAATACTGTATATACATTTGAAGAAATGAAGAAGACTGCTCTAGGTTACAAAAACAAAACTGTTGATGATACTCACAAATCTGATCGTGAATATCTGAAACAGATATTGTTTCCAAACAAAAAGCCTTCTTGCGATATTATACTTGAAAATATCTCTGAAGGTTTAGGGGTAAACATTGAAAGTACTATGTCATGATATTTGTGCATTTGGAAATGGCGTAGATATTTAATCACTGTGTTATAATATAATTATTCAATATGTAAATATAATCATCCCCACGGACTCAGACAATTATGGGAATGACAGGATGTACGATGAGTAAGCATTCCACAAAAGCAGTCGGTGTAATTCTAGCCGCAGGTGATGGCACCCGTTTTGGCGCCACGATCCCCAAACAATTTACGAAACTGGCCGGTCGGACTGTCCTAGAATACACAGTTGATGTATTTGAAACTTCTTCCATCATAGATGATATTATTATTGTCACGAAACCTGACTACATCAATCTTATCAGAAATATATCCCAAATACGTGGATGGAAAAAGTTAAAACAGATTATTGTTGGTGGCAAAAGTAGAATAGAATCGACACAGGCTGCCCTTAAGGCTATGTCAATCTATCAACCTGACACAAAATTGCTTATCCATGACGCCGTACGTCCATTCGTAACACAAAAAATATTATCTGAATGCTTGCTGGCTCTCGACCAATTCCCCGCTGTCGATACTGTTGTTCCTTCAGCTGATACAATCGTTGAAGTATCAGGAGATCTTATTTCCGATATTCCTGACCGTAGCAAACTACGCCGAGGACAAACGCCCCAAGGTTTCCGGCTTGGTATATTGCAGACAGCATATAAAAATGTCACTTCCAGACAGAATTATAAAACATTTACCTGTGATTGTAGTGTTGTTCTTTCTGGCATTCCTGGAATTTCCATAGGGGCAGTTAATGGTTCTGATAGTAATATAAAAATAACAACGCCCATAGATCTGTTCTTATCTGAAAAATTAATTCAATCAGGAGCAACCGAAGTTGATAGTTACGTAGATATCTCTCACTTGCGGGGCAAGAGAATAGTTGTTTTTGGAGGTCGATGTGGCATCGGCAAATCAATTTGCGAGATGGCGAAGTATTATGGCGCTGAAGTTTTTTCAGCCAGTCGCTCTGAAAACTCTGTAGATGTCGCAGACATAAATACAATTTCAATTTTTCTGGATCATGTCACAAAAGATGGAAACTCTATTGATATTATTATCAATACGTCTGCAGTGATGTTCCGTCGTCCTTTTTCTGCCACTCCTATAAAACAGATTAAAGAGATGGTTGCCACCAATTATTTTGGTGTAATTAATGTTGCAACAGCAGCCAGACCATATCTACTTCAATCACAAGGATGCCTGATAAATTTTTCATCCAGCTCGTATACAAGAGGTCGTGCGTTTTATGCTGTGTATTCATCGACCAAAGCTGCAATCGTCAACTTCTCACAAGCGTTGGCGGAAGAATGGATGACAGATGGCATCAAGGTTCAATGTATTTGCCCAGAACGTACACAGACACCTATGCGAAAAAATAACTTTGGGGACGAAGAACCTTCAACGCTCCTTAACCCTGATATCGTTGCACAGAAAACATTGCAAACAGCTCTGTGCAACGAAACAGGACTTATTGTTGATATTAAATTATCTCATAACACATTGAAATTTAATAATTCTATCTAGAGAGTGTTCTGCACCTTGCATAAGCAGGCTGACGACATTTCTAAGCATGAAGCCCACGAAGGCGATAGTTTGCATTGCAGCGAGGATTGACAGAACAGGCAGGCCAGTCGAAGCACCTGATGGTTGATGTGGCACACTCGAAGGCGCAGCGGACAGCGACCTCACTGCTCAAAAAAGGCCGTTCCCCACCATCCCGGACGGATGAAATGCAGTCGTTTTACGGAAGAGCAGATCATAGGGATCCTGAAGGAACAGGAAACTGGGCTGAAGGTCTCTGATCTTTGCCGCAAACACGGGATCAGTGATGCGACTTTCTACAAATGGAAGACCCGCTATGGCGGTCTTGAAGTGTCCGAGGCCAAGCGACTGAAGGCGTTGGAAGATGAAAACAGTCGCCTGAAACGTCTTCTGGCGGATGCTATGCCGGATGATGCCGCACTGAAGGAAATCGCTGGAAAAAAGTGGTGACGCCTGTCACCAGGCGGCAGGCGGTCGACCATATTCGCGGTGTTCTGGCCCTGAGCGAACGCCGTGCCTGTGCGCTTGTCGGTCTTGCCCGCCGTGTTGCGCGCTATATTTCGACCAGGGCGGACGATGTCGTCCTGCGCCAGCGTCTGCGGGAACTGGCGGGCCAGCGGCGCCGCTTTGGATACCGCCGCCTGAGCTATCTTCTGGCGCGGGAAGGCCTCACACCCAATCACAGGAAGCTGTTCCGCCTTTATCAGGAGGAGGGGCTGAAAGTCCGTCATCGGGGAGGCCGAAAGCGAGCATTGGGGACGCGTTCTCCCATGACCGCCCTCCCAAGGAACCTGGGCAGCGCTGGAGCCTGGATTTTGTGTCCGACGCCCTGATCTGTGGCCGCCGGTTCCGCATTCTGGCTGTTATCGACGATTTCAGCCGGAAGAACCTGGCATTGGTTGCCGACACATCGTTGTCAGGCGGACGTGTGGCGCGGGAACTGACAACTCTGGTGGAGCGATATGGCAAGCTCCTCATGATTGTCAGTGACAACGGGACGGAATTCACATCCCATGCCATTCTGAAATGGACCGACGGGATGCAGATCGAATGGCATTATATCGCCCCGGGGAAACCGCAGCAGAACGGGTTTGTCGAAAGCTTCAACGGTCGGCTCAGGGATGAATGTCTCAACGAAACGCTGTTCACGTCCCTGACGCATGCCCGCCTGATTCTGGCTGACTGCGGGAGGACTACAATACGGTACGCCCACATTCCCAACTGGATGGCAGGACACCGGATCAGGTCGCTAGACAAGGGTCTCGGGGGCACGTCACAGACCTTGGTGCCAAGGCCTCCACGTGTGAGCGGTCAGGAGCCTCATGATCCCTGTGGTGTTCCCTGTATCTCCCCTTTTTTTGGTGGCCCCGGCCGCCTTGTGATGGGTAAGGATCGTCGTGCTATCGAGAAAGACCATGCCGAGGGCCTGATCCCTGTCTTTGACCTTTTTCAAAAAGGTGCTGCCACACGCCGAGCCTCGACCATCGAATAAACAATTGCGCGGCAATCCACCACGGACCCAACCAATCCGGTAGGGCGCGCGCCACTTCGCGCCGTTCTGATGGCGCCAGAAAATCGAGGAAATCGTTCACCGCAGGTTCTTTGACGGCGCTTACCCTTCAGGGGGAACCCCTCGAACAAAAGCTCCCAGACAGACCTGGCCTGATCGGAAAGACAGACGGCATCATGCTCATTCCAAACAGCTATGTAGTCCGCTCTGTCATTCAAAACCTAACAGGTCCTAAGACTCCTAAGAGCCTGTTTGGAAAATCATGGATGAGCATTTCTGCGCATGAGATTGGCACCCATGGCGACGAAGATCATGGCCTGTGACACGTCGACGCGGCGATCGTAATCACGCACGAGCCGGCGCCAGGGGGTCATCCAGCCAAAGGTCCTCTCGACCACCCAGCGTCGCGGCAACACCTCGAAGCCCTTTGCTCCGTCACGGCGGCGGATAATTTCGACGATGAAATCCAGGTAAGTCGCCTTGTCCATCAACTTCAGGCGGTCATAGGCGCCATCGGCGAACAGATGCTTCACCCACGGCCAACGCTTGCGGATCGCATCCAGGATCATCTGAGCACCGGCACTGTCGGAGATGTCGGCTGGAGTGAGGTTGACCATCAGGAGGCGCCCGTCCGTGTCGACGGCGATATGCCGCTTGCGCCCGACGACTTTTTTGCCGGCATCGTAACCCCTTGTCCTCGCATGAGGCGCCTTGATGCTCTGGCTGTCGATCACCGCCGCTGTCGGACTGGCCTCGCGGCCTGCCTGTTTCCGGTCAAGCATCAGTTCAACATCATGGATGGTCTGGAACAGGAACCGTCGCGCCAACTCACGAAACCAGCCATAGACCGTGCGCCAGTGCCGAAGTGGATCGGCAGCATCCGCCAACCGCAGCCTGAACGAACGAGATAGCGCACCGCATTGATCACCTCACGGAATTCGACCTCTCGTGGACGGCCACGACGCCCAGGACCTGGCATCAACGGCGCGATCCGCTCCCATTCCTCGTCTGTCATGTCAGACGGGTAGCGTTTCATCTTGTGGGTGATCCTGCCATCCGGCCCCTCTGCTCTGGCGTCCACATCCAGAGCTTGAAACACATCAGATCGATTTTCCAAACAGGTTCTAACGGGCTCACACCATATGGATATATCTGCAAAATCTGGACTTCAGAACCAGAAATATTTATTATCAATCCTATCCATAAAAACCCGGCAATAAACACCTAGTGGCTGAATGAAGGAAACTACGTTTACTGTTTATCGTTTCCATCATATTCTATCCGCTACCATCGCTGTTGTAGCCATCAAAACAGAACAAACGCGCCAAATATATAAATAAAATATATAATATGACTGGATCAGGAAATTGAATACCTTCTTTAAGCGTAATATAAAAAAAATCCGCATGTTTTTTATAAGGAAAATATTTCCAGAAATATATGAAAATATTATCAATAATGAATCTGATAATGAAAAAATGAAGCGGCTCATGAAGCTTGTGAATAAAGACTTTCAACCTAATATGAATATATTGAATGAGCGTTTGCGAAATATTGACTTTATGGCTTTAAGCATTAAAGCCATGGGGTACAATTTGGCAAGAAGCTTGGTAGATGCGTGGCCGACAATAGAAAACAAAGGTCCGATAAAACTGGATATCGGCTCAAAACTCTGCACTCAGGCTGATATAGAGTCCATCTGGTCCCGACACTGGTTTAGTGAACTTGGGATCCCTTTGATTTATCATAGAAAAGCCTGGGAATTCAGTTATGTGCTTCAAACCCTTTATAATAGTGGAAATATCGATTCCTCAAAAACAGGACTGGGTTTTGGTTGCGGGCGTGAACCAATAGCCAGTTATCTTGCCAGCAAGGGCGTGAAGACAACCATTACAGATCTTTTACCAGACGATGCTCAATCTGCAGGCTGGAGAAACAGCAACCAGCATGTCGATACTATAGAAGAAGCGCACCTGGAGCATCTGGTGGACAAGGAGACCTTCAAACGTCTGGTAAGTCATCGTTACGTTGACATGAATGCTATCCCGGATGATCTGAATGGTTATGATTTCTGCTGGTCAATATGCGCTCTAGAGCATTTAGGATCCATTCAATTAGGACTGGACTTTATCGAGGCATCACTTCGTACACTTCGTCCGGGTGGTGTCGCAGTCCATACAATGGAGTTCAATATCAATCCCGAAGGCCCAACAATTGACAACTGGCCAACCGTTTTATTCCAGAAAAAGCATATTGAAGAACTCGCCAGACAATTGGAAGGCAAAGGGCACAAAGTCGCACGTATGGATTTCAATGCTGGAAATAAACCTTTGGATCAATTTATTGATATTCCCCCTTGGGGAGGGGAAGACGTTATCGGAAATCTGGCGAACGAACTCGAGATTGGACAGGATCATTCCGATGGTCATCTGAAGCTATCCGTGGATGGATTTGCTGTAACTTGCTTTGGCATTGCCATCACAAAGAAATAGTATATTCAACATATAAAAACAAAGGGGCTGGCATAGGTAAGACAACAAATATTTGATATGTCGTACAAAAGCATGTCGTCACATGCCGACTGGCACTTTCCGTTTAAAGACGCCTTCTGGAATACTTTGTTGCCGGCACGCCAGTGCGCTATGCTACGAAGATCGTTGGCGTCAATCGCAATGCAACGCCCTTCCTCCACCACAGGATTCAGGACATCATTGCCGAACATAACGCTCCTGAAACTCCCTTTGCAGGAGAGATCGCTGTTTTCTGAGTGCTCAAGCGCAGTAGTCGCGTCAATGCGGTGATGACCACCTGTTGCGGGAAACCGAACGCTTATATCGGTCATTCGCAAAAAAATACTTTATAATTCAATCTATTGCATACATATGGCACGCTGATCGAACGCTTGATGTCTCTGAGTTCCGCCATGAAAAGAATCAACCTCGCCCCCCTCCAGAGAGAGTCTGAAACCAGGCAAAGCATCACCTGCGGCGATACAATGAAATCCCTCGGCAGGATTTCCATCTCTTCCTTGCCGAATGTGAATGGCGCTTCAATCACCGCTCAATCTGGATCTGAGAACACTCATTGAGGCTATGTTGTAACAGAAAATGAAAGGGATAAATTCCCCTAAACTGCAAAATACGCGACCTTCGATCCGTCTGGCCATTGAGTAGGGTGGGGGGAGTAGCTAAACTGAGGGCGAATATATTTATCCAACCATTCCGGAGCCACACCAGACATGAGCGAGACTGTGACCGGCGGCGCACCCGCCCCCCCCCGGGGGGATGCCGGGAAGGAGACAGAGGCCGCTGCGACCGAAGCATCTCGCTTGGGCACCCCTAAAAAATCGAAGCTGAAACTGATTATCGGGGGGGTGGCCGCCCTGATCCTTCTCATTGGCGGAATCACCTTCATGGAGAAGGACAAACTGTTCAAGACCGCTGGGGAAAAAGCCAGTGAAGTTTTACACCCGCCCATTCTGGTTGGAATTCCGACCATTGTTTCCAACCTCGACAGCGGAGATGGACATCCGGTCTATGTGAAGCTCACCGCCAAGGTCGAGATTGCAGGTGCAACCGATGAAGCCTCACTCCAGAGCACCATTCCCGAAATCCAGGATGTCTTCCAGACATACCTGCATGAAACGCGCCCGCAGGATATTCGGGGGAACGGGATATACAGGCTGCGTGAAGCGATCATACGTCGCCTGAGGACCGATCTGGCCCCCCTGCAGGTGACGAACGTGTATTTCGTCGAGTTGCTCGTCCAGTAAGTTTACAGGCTTCTGGAACACCTACAAAAGCACTGAGTTGGGAACCGTGGTGACAGACGACATGCAGGACGCAGACGACACGACAAAAGGAGCAGCCGAACAGCACGAGACGGCACATGAGGATCCGCATAGCGCCGTGCATGAGGATATTGCCGCCCATCACCCCGCTGCTGAAGGCTATCGGAAGCGCCCGAGCATGACGATGTGATTGGTGGACAGGTTTTGGACCAGTCCGAGATTGACAGCCTTCTGGGCAATACGTTCGGCGCGGCCCCCCCGCGTGAAGCGAATGGGATGGAGCGGGTCATCAAGCCGGCTTCGTGGCTTATGAACGCCTGCCCATGCTGGAGATCGTATTCGATCGCCTTGTCAGAATCATGTCATCCACGCTGCGCAGCTTTACGAACGACAACGTCGAAATTACGATGGAGAGCATCCAGTCGATGCGCTTCGGCGATTATATGAACGCCGTGCCGTCATCGTCCATGTTCGCGGTATTCAAGGCCGTGCAATGGGAGAACTATGGCCTGATCGTAGTTGATTCCTCTCTGTCCTATTCCATCATCGATATTCTGATGGGGGGGCCGCGCGGGACCGGCCATGCCGGAGTGGAAGCCCGCCCCCATACGGCAATCGAAAGGGCACTGATCGAGAAGCTCATTACCCTGGCGCTCAATGATCTTTCGACCGCCTTCAGTCCCGTATGCGCAATTACCCTGACATTTGAACGACTTGAGATAAGCGCCCGCTTTGCCGCGATTGCACGGGCCTCCAATGCAGTGGTGATGACTCGACTGCATATTGATATGGAGGACAGAAGCGGGAATATGGATCTCATCATCCCTATGCAACGCTTGAACCTGTCCGTGATCAGTTGTCCCAACAGTTCATGGGAGAAAGATTCGGGCGGGATTCCATATGGGAAGACCATCTCATTTCCGAGATTCTTGAGACTGATGCCCAGGTTTCCGCTGTGTTTGAGGAAAAGGTCATTCCCCTTTCGGAAGTCCTGAGCCTTCATCCCGGCAAGCAGATCACATTTCCTCATCGTAGCGGCACCCCGATTCATGTCAGGCTTCAATGTGGTCAGACGTCGTTATTTGAGGGACGGCTGGGGAAGTTACATGGTAAGGCGGCCGTGAAAATTGAAAGAAGGCTGGTTCCGACCGATAGCCCCCCCCCGAAGAATGCGGCTGCCTCGCCTCCCGCTTCTCCCGATGCCGCAGCTACCGAGACTTAAGATCACGTCCTTTCCATCCCCAGCCTGTGGTATTGTAACCGCGGCAAGACTGGAGACCAGCTAGTGCTGACACAGATCCAGATGATCATTGAGGTCGTTCTGTCGTTTTTCCTGCTTTTGGGAATAATCTACAGCTTCTACCTTGGTCGGGTTCTGTCGAACCTGCGGCGGGACCGGACCAGTCTGCTTGAGCTCGTCGCGAAGCTGGAGGCAGTGTACGAAGCGCGGAAGATGGGGTTGAAAAGCTTCGCGTTGCTGGTGAAGTCAGCGGGCGCCCTCTCAGCAAGATGATCGAACAGGCCAAGATAACGGGAGCGGAGCTTGGCAGCATGGCCGGGCAGGCCGACACAACGGCTGATCGCTTACAGCTCCTGATTACCCAGATGCTTTCCCAGGAGAAGCAACTTAAAATTCTGATTGAGCAGGCCGAAGATGTCCGGATGGAGATCATCGAGAAGGCCGCCAGTATCGGATATTCCGCTAATGGGGTTGAAGAAGCCCCGGAAGGCTCCCTGCAGGACAGGGCGGAACAGTCCACGGGAAGGCCTCTCCCCGGAGACGCCTCTCGTGATGACATGAGAGCTGCGGATCATGATCAAAATGGGAACATGGCCGATATTCCTGTACCACAGGCAGATTCAGACAGTCCCGGCAAAAAGACCATGTTCACGGATACGATAAATGTTCCGGCGCCCGCCTCGGTCACGCGTACGCGTCCCTATATGAGAGCACTGGGGAAAACATTCCTGGCCGACCCGGCCGATCTGGTGACGGTTTGGTCCGATCAGCCTAGATAATACGTTTCTGGCCGTAAAAGCCGAATAAATTTCCTTTTTCAGCGGACATAATGGGCCTTCAGGCTGGCTGGCGCGTAATTCGGTCCATTAGGTCCGATACCGGCATCGCCATTCTAAGCCAACGCGTGCCAGGATCTCAACCTTGTGCCTGCCGCTTCACCCGTCCGGTTCTGTCGATGCGGCTACGGCAAAACCAGATATTTTTATAACAAAATGTGGATATAATACATTCTATAATTGAAAATATGTCTGTTCTTACGGAGTATAGCTGTTCGTGGGAGGAATTTTCTTGACCTGCATGTTCAGCCGTTGCGCATTCTGGTCCTGCGTCAGACCCGTCGGGCCTTCCGCCACTTCGCGGGCAACATTGGGCATAAGATCGGGACGGCTCCAGCAATCCACGCCATTCCAGCTTTGTGTGCAGTATGGCTGCGGCACAGGCGGTCTTTCCGGCGGAGCGCACCAGTCCTCACCTTCCTGAATATAGCCGGCACTACATTCACGTCCCGTAACACGGCTGGCAATATGATCCGGAGAACAACCGGCAAGAGCACGATGAAGAGTAACGTAGTCCCGCGCTTGACCTTCATAGATATCCGCTTTCGCCCATCAGGATTTGGCATGCCGTGTGCCCTGTATGATAAGTTCAGGCCTGCATGACGGCCTTTGCCATTCACATCATACAATCTTAACCTCACCGCCACCAGTCGCGTATGTAGCATGAATTTTCAAAAAGATGGCTTAACGATCAAAGATGATCTCCGATTTGCGGATTGGACTTTAAGCCATAATTCGACCTGAATGAGGATAGGTTTCATGGGCAATGTGACCTGACCCTCTAAAATTCTCTGGATTTGAAATCGGGCCCGTCCGTTGGGAACGGACGATAAAGAGAGCACAATTCACGCGAGATCCTGCATGCGATCACGCGATACGATCTTTTAAACTTATCGGTCTAAATAGATCAATCACCAAAATACACATCAGCCCAGCGCTGGGTGGACGCACGCCAGATGCGGTGTATCATGACATGCTGACGCCAAAGGGACCTTGGGGCTAGCCTTGTCCCTATCATGGCCTTCAGCAACACCGTCAGAACGGCGGTATGGCATCACCAGATTATCGTTTATTCAATACCTGCAACTATCAGAAGATACGGGCCTCCTCTAACAAAATTATCTCCTGTATCCATATGAATTTTATTAGAGGATATTACATGACGAATATCGCCTTTATCGGGACAGGATATGTCGCCGATTATTATATGAGAACACTGGAAAACTACCCAGACCTTCGTCTCATTGGCGCATGGGACCGAGACCAAAACAGGCTGAAAGTTTTCTGCTCTTTTTATAAGGTAAGATCTTACAACAATCTTCATGAAGTCCTGAATGACGAAAATGTAGATATTGTTGTCAACCTGACAACTCCTGAGAGCCATTTTATAATTAACAAGGCGGCGATAGATGCCAACAAGCATGTTTATTGCGAGAAGCCTTTGGCTTTATCCGTAGAAGACGCAAAATTGCTTGTTTCTCTTGCCGAAGAAAAAGGTGTGATCATTTGCGGGGCCCCGCAAATGCATTGAGTAATGCGTTTAATTTAACAAAACACCAGATTAATAAAGGACAGATCGGGCGTCCTACCTTGGTGTATGCGGAAATGGAGGACGGTCCTGTATTTATGGCAAACTGGCAGAAATGGAGAAGCCGTTCAGGCGCTCCGTGGCCGGGAGCTCATGAATTTGAAGTCGGATGTACATTGGAGCATGCAGGCTACGCATTGACATGGTTGATTGGCCTGTTTGGCCCAGTTAGCCATGTTTCAGCTTTTTCTGCCCTTACCTTTCCAGACAAGGGGAAAGAAACGCGGAACGTGCAACTGGCACCTGATTTTTCTGTCGGCTGCCTGGTGTTCCATAACGGAGTGGTAGCTCGTCTGACCTGTGGGCTGGCGGCGCCACGTGATCGTTCAATGACAATATTGGGAGAGAAGGGAGAAATAATCGTTCGCGATTTATGGGATAACCGTTCCCCCATCAACCTTTCCAAGCGTTATGAGCGGTCCTTCTGGCAAAAAGTGGTGGATGGAATTGAAAGTCGATTAGGACGCAGGCTTCCTTTCCGGTTGTACAAAGGTAAGGAACTGTCCTATCCTTCAACCCAGCAGGCCCCCAAGCTTCCTGCTTATCCCTCCCAGATTGATTTTATGGCAGGAATCCAGAAACAGGCTGAGGCAATACAGTCTGGTCAGACACCATTTTTCTCCGGTCAGGTCATTCTTCACATGACCGAAGTGTTATTGGCCATACATTCTGGAAAACATGATTATACAGTTGAAACAAGATTCCATTATTATTTATGAATATTTTATAATTATGTAAAAAAATTTCTTGATCATCAAATCAGGCTGTCGGGTTTGTATGCAAACTTTCTGATAGGATGGCATCTTACCAAACACCTACATCACGCTGCGATGTCAATTTAAAAGGCCGGATCACACGCGAATTGCAGATACTGACAATGTGTTCCCAGAAGCGAGACCGAAGGAGACTCATATGGAAATAATTTTTTTTGAAAAACCCGGTTGTGGCGGCAATGCACGACAGAAAGCAGCTTTACGCGCCGCTGGGTATACGGTCATTGCCCGCAATTTATTGACCGAACCTTGGACCACCGCAGATTTACGTCTTTTCTTTGGTAGTATGCCGGTAAAGGATTGGTTTAACCGCTCCGCACCCTCCATTAAATCCGGAACGGTACAGCCTGAAACATTGACCGCTGAGGCGGCTCTATCCCTTATGCTGGAGCAACCTCTGCTGATCCGTCGACCGTTACTGCAGATTGGTGAGAGACGATGCGCAGGCTTTGCAACTGCCGATCTTAAATCCAGATTAGGTCTGGAACTTCCGGAAACCGTCCCAGACGGATGCGCACATCCAAATACCTGATATATGTGTAAGGTATGTAGTCTGCTTGCGCATAAGTATCCGAAATACGATTCAGCGTGCATAAATGGTGGTTCAGGTCTCGTGACAGACATGGCAACAGAGACTTGTACACGTGATAATCACAGTTATCGCGTGTGGGGGAATTAAACTGCGTCAGGGGTCAGCCCCGGCCATTGCGCCGAAAAATCTGCACCCTTTTTTCTGAATACGAAAGCAGGGCTACAGGTGCGCCATGATACGTTTGAGTTTTGTATCAACGGAGATGCAAATCATCGCCGCCCGGTGGCCGCGTGCAATCTCATCGCGGATGATAAGGTTCTGTCCGACAAGGGAGAGCACCCGTAAAGAGAGATATCAGGGGACGCTTTCAGTCCAGTAATCAATGATTGGTCCGCTTTTCGTCTTTGTAAACTGAAAGCCGAGCTGCCACTCTTCCTACAATGCCGTCATTTGGAGATCTAAATTTTTAGGCATCCGAACGTAGATACAATTATCGCATATGATGAATTAGATCTGAGAGATTTCTGAATTGCCGGCTAGGCTAGGCGCATCGGCGAACAAGTGCTTCACCCATGGCGAGCGTTGCGGATGGCATCCAGGATCATCTGGGCACCTGCACTGTCCGAGATATCGGCAGAGGTAAGATTAATCATCAACAAGCGTCCGTCCGTATCGACGGCAATGTGGCGCTTGCTTGCGGCCGACGACCTTCTTGCCGGCGTCGTAACCTCTTGTTTTCGCATGAAGCGCTTGATGCTCTGGCTGTCGATCACCGCTGCCGTAGGGCTGGTGTCGCGGCCTGCCTGAGCCCGATCCATCATCAGTTCCACGTCATGGATGGTCTGGAACAGGAAGCGTCGGGCCAATTCGCGAAACCAGCCGTAAACAGTCCGCCAGTGCCCGAAGTGGATCGGCAGCATCCGCCAGCCACAGCCTGAACGCACCAGATAGCGCACCGCGTTGATCACCTCACGGAATTCAATTTCGCGCGGCCCTCCACGCCGTCTGGGGTGCGGCATCAAAGGCGCGATCCGCTCCCATTCCTCGTCCGTCATGTCAGACGGATAGCGTTTCGTCTTGCGGGTGATCCTGGCCATCTGGCCCCTTTGCTCTGGCGTCCACATCCAAAGCTTGAATCATATCTCGCCGATTTTCCAAACGGTCTCTTATACCAACGGTTATAGCCTTTGACCTGTGTGAGCCCATTTCCTGAGCCCAGTGGAGCGGATGGTATGCGGGAGTGCGGCAAGGTTGTTCCATGCGCAGCAGGCTGCGTCGATGATATGGTCGATGTCGTCGAAGACGGTATTGGACAGCCAGTTGGCGCGCAGGAACTGCCAGATATTCTCGACGGGGTTCAGTTCGGGAGCACGGGACGGCAGGAAGATCAGGCTGACATTGCGGGGTCGCTTCAGTTTACTGGTGGTATGCCATCCTGCGCGATCGAGCAGCACGACGGCATGGGCGCCGCGGGCGACGCAGCGTGAGATCTCCTCGATATGGAGTTGCATGCTGGCAGTGCCGACGAACGGTAGCACCAGGCCGGCAGCCTTGCCGCGCGCCGGGCAGATCGCCCCGAACAGCCAAGCATTCTCGTAGCGCTGGTCAGCCGGCTGGCGTGGTCGCGTGCCGCGCCGGGCCCATTGCCAAACGATGCCGTTCTTCTGGCCGATGCGGGCTTCGTCCTGAAACCAGATCTCGATCGGCTTTCCCTTCGGCAGATGGCCGATATGGGCACTCAGGATGCGGGGGAAGTTTTTTTGAACGCTTCCATGACGCCAGGATCCTGCCCCGGATGACGCGGCCGGGCGCTGACATGGAAAAAACCAAGACGTTTCAGCAAAGTGGAAACATGCCGTTCGTGGTAGACGACGCCGAAGCGTTCCTTGATCACGCGTTGCAGATCAATCCGGCGCCAGCGCACCACACCGTCACGCTGCCGATCGGGCCCCGCCTCGACCAGGGCCTTCAACTCGGCCTGCTGTGCCCCGTTCAATCGGCAAGCTGGCCCCGCGTGCTGATGATCGCGCAGGCCATCGGGTCCTTCGGCATTGAAGCGATGAACCCAGTCTCGCAATGTCTGGCGGTCCATGCCACCTATGCGAGCCGCATCCGTCCGGCTGCCCCCGTCACGGATCGCCGCCAGGGCCAGAAGCCGGCGTGCGACATTCGCCTGCCGGCTGCGCGCCGCAAGTCGCCTCAGGTCAGAGGCCGAATAGTCATCCCGTAGCTTCACCGCCCTCGTCATCCGCCAGATCCTCCCCAATTCAAGAGAATCAGAACCGACGCCGCTCGTCACTTCACACACGAGTCAACGGCCACACCCTTTGGTATTAGTATATAGAAATAATTTAAAGTAAAAATATATTCTAAAATGTATTTTCTCTTTTAAATAAAATAATGTGTATACTTTTGATAATGATTTTCAGATCCATCCACAAAGACCAATGCTTTATATAATATAGATCATAGTCCAACCGTTTCTGCGCCATATATTTTGTTTTTATTTCTCCCCTACAGCCCATAACCTGTGCCAGTCCGGTTATTCCGGGTTTGACCATGTGTCTTGCAGAGTAACAGTCTATGACTTTTTCATAGGGTTCATTATTGACCTGCATGGCTGTGGCATGAGCGCGCGGACCGACAATGGACATGCTGCCCAGGAGCACATTAAAAAACTGCGGCAGTTCATCCAGACTGAAATTGCGCAGATAACGGCCTATTCTGGTAACACGAGGATCATTTCTTACCGTTCGCCGCGCGCCCGTAGGGTCGGCCTGGGCAATATGCATGGTCCTGAATTTAAATACCTTTATAATTTTATTATTGAACCCATAACGGTCCTGTATGAACAATACATCGCCACGGCTGTCTATTTTTATAAGTGCCGCTATAACAACCATTAATGGTGAAAGAATGATTATAAAAAACAAGGCCAGTATCTTATCTTCCAGCCATTTCATAACCAGATGACTGCCCGCCAGGGGAACCTTGCTGATGGGAAAAAGGATGATATCCGGATCATGCGGGTCCACGTTTTCCAGCCCATCCATCTTCTGGTGATCCATGGCCAGATAAATATTAACGGGCAGCACGATAATCTTGCGAATGAGTTCGCGTAATCTTTCACGCCCGGCATCGGCGGTGGAGATAATAATGATATCCGGCAGGTCCTTGCGACAGAAGGCAACCATGTCATCAATATTACCTAGAATAGGCACACTATGATGGAAATCCTGCAAGCGTGTTGTGCGGTCATCAAATATGCCGATGACTTCACAATGATCAGGTTCTTCCAGAAGTTTTGTAACTATCCGTTCGCCCTCCAGTCCCCCCCCCAGTACGAGAACGCGCTGGCGCATGTAGGGCAGACCTGTTCTGAACAGGTCCTTCAGAAGCACTTTCTTTCCCTGGAAATGTGAAGGAAATGGCATGTTTTCTGGCATGAACGGGGGATTTGCATCCATTTTCTGCCAGATCGGAATGCCGGTCTCCTTACCTGACGGATTGGGGGAATGAGCCAAAGACATTTCAGCCACGTTGTCCCATATCCTTGAAAACCGCAAACAGGAAACCCCAGGCTGATTGAATATATCTGGTCAGAAGTCGCCTGGGTTCAAGAGCAATGCGCCACAACCACTCCACATTAAGCTTTTGTACGAGGCGGGGTGGCTGGGGTGTAAGACCCAGCGCGACCAGAAGCGCCTGACCAATGCATAGGGCCCAGCAGGGGGGCAGAATGTCCCTGTGCTGATCCACAAAAATCTCGCTCCGGGGGGCTCCGACCCCCATGAAAAGGAGTGTGATTTGGTGATGACGGATGCTGGCGGCCAGTCGGGAGGTATAGGCCGGGTCATTTTCAAACCCGTGGGGGGGAACGGCATAGACAATTTTGTCCTGAAGTCCATGCCGGTTTGCCCATTCCCGTGCCGCGGCAACGGTCCGCTCACTATCAAGCACCATGAAGATGCGATGTCGCGCCAGAAGATCAGGCCGCGCCATGAGATCCGCGACAATGCCCCGCCCCGTCACCCGCCCGGCAACCTGCTGGCCACGCATTCTTGCATAATAAAGCAGGGGAAAGCCGTCGCATGTCAGAATGGCGGCGTGCCGGCAGGCCTGCGCGAACATCCGGTTATGCTGCATCAGGCTGATATGCTGGATATTCGGGGTAATGATCAGCCCCACCCCTTCCTGCTCCGAGCGGATGGTCGTACCGACCAACGTGGCGACTTCACTTTCTGAAAGGGAAGAAAAACGCAGGCCAAAAATTTCGGGCGGGAGAGAGCGGTCAGTTGAAGATTTTTTCATAGACGATACCGAACTTCCGCCTCTGCAACAAAATGGAATTAAATGCCATAAAAATGGAAACACACAATATATATGATATATAAATCCGTTTTTCTCGTCGTAAATTATATTATTATGTAAAATACATTAAATTTTTGAAAAACATTTATCTACCAACCAATATTCTGGTTAAGAAAATAATAGGATGTATAGAATGTCTGTTTCAGAACCGGTTCTGCTTCCATGACATATCCATGGAAAAACAGAATGACAGGCACAAGGGCGAAAGCGAACCAGTGAACAAGAGCGGTCGGGACGGGCGGAAGGACACGGGTGATCAACGTGGCCGCTGTCGTACCGATCCCGGCCCCGACCACAACTTCCAGCGGCGTATGGGCATGCAGCATGATGCGTGTATAGCCAATCAGCCCGGCAATCAGGGCGGGAGGAAGCATCGCCATCAGCCAGGAATGGAAACGGGGCTGAACGATCATGTTGATCAGGCTGCCATAAACGGCTGAACTGGCGGCGACATGACCGCTGGCGCTGAATGGATGGCCATCATAGCCGTAAAACTGGGCCCAGAGCAGGCCCAGCATTTTACTCAGTACGATGCAGCCGAAGGTAAGAAATATGCCAATGCCCCAGATGGCCGCATTGCGCTTCCAGCCCATGGCTATGAACAGGACAATAGTGACCACAAACAGCGGAATTATGGTCGCCTCATCTCCAAAATCCGTAATAAATCTCACGTTTGCCCCCGAATCAATATGAACAATCAGATCTTTTTGTAAATCGAGCTTGGTATGTAGAAATGTCTCTTGTTCAATATCGTTCCAAGTATGTAACCTTTAACTTCTTCAATGCAGTTTATTAGGTATTTTGTCTTGTTGTAATCGGTTTTTTCAGCTTCGAGAACAATAATATTTGCATCCACATTGGCAGAAAGGCCGGCCCCCATGTGCGATGCGCTTGCCGCCGGGGAATCTATGAGGATCAGATCGAAATTGTTCTCCTGACTGGTGACATAGTTGATCCAGTCTCTCTGATGAAGCCGACTACCGACATGTTCGTTGGGAATCACGATGGAAAGGGGCGTCTGCTGCACCTTGAATGCTGAAAGATTGCCGTTGAAGGTCAGATCCATATCGGTCACGGCCTGCAGGGGCAGGGCATAACGGTGGTGTATGACAGGCGCGGCCTTGCCCGTCGCCTCACTAATGGAAATCAGCAATATGTTCAGCCCCAGCCTGCTGCTGGCGACCACGGCGAAATCCCGCGTGATGCTGGACGTGCCCGCACCGGGGTCGGGTGCGAGGAACTGTATGGCAAAGGCTTTCTGCTGCTGGTGGGGAAGCAGATAGAACAGCCGGGTCGCATCCTGCTCACTGAGAAAGCGGCTATGGAGCTGGCTGGCTATGGTCGCTGGCGTCAGGGCAGTGGCCATCAGGGTTTTCTTTTCCAGAACAGGAAGGAATTTTGGCGTGGCGGTGGCGGATTTCTGTCAGTGACGGCCGCCAGAACAGGCAGGCCCAGCATGCTTTCCACGTCCCGGACGGTTATGAATATTTTCTGGGTGGTTACACACAGGGCCAGAACGGCCGCCCCCACAATGCCCCCCGCGAAGATCCCCAGAGCCAGCAGGGGAAGACGCAGGCTCGTGCCATGCAGGGGCGTTTCAGGGGGCTGGACAACGCGGATATTGGCGCTGGCCTGCTGGTTGGCGACCGTTGTCAGCCGGGCTTCCTCGGCATTCTGGGTAATGGCCTGATAGCTGGCGCCCATCACATCCCGCTCGGTCTGAAGGGCGCGATACTGGGCCGACAGGGAAACCAGTTCATGAAGGCGGGCATGCAGTTTTTCGGCGGCCTCGGCAATGGTGGTCTGTTTGGCGCGAAGGCCGACTGCCCGGGAATGTAGCAGGACATTCTGCTGGTACAGCTCATTGTAAACGGAATTGATACCCTGCCGGGTCGTCTGCTTTTCCCGCCCCGGGATCTGGTGCAGGTTTTTTTCAATATCGGTGATCTGCTTATTTATATCCTGAAGAATAGGAAAATTATCCTTATAGCGTCCCCCTACATCCGCCTTCTGGATCATGAGCTGACCCAACCGGTTGGTCAGCAGCTTCGCGCGGTCGCTCTCGTCAGTGTCGGCGTAGAGTTCGACGACCTTCGGCAGCACCGCCAGGGCATGTTCTATCGTATCGATCTGCGCATCCAGATTATTAATTTCGCTTAAAATGCCCGTTTTTTCATCTTCCAGGTCACTGACCCGCCGCAGCAGAAGGGAATATTGCTGCGGCAGGTCACTGATGTTGTGCTCCAGCTCGAAGGTGACAAGATGATTTTCCGCATCATGAAACGCGGTGACCATCTGCTGATGCAGGGTGCTTGGGGCATCCGTGGTCCGGCGGTTGAAAACCTCGGTCCGGTAGCGAACGTAATCCTGAACAAAAACTTCCAGTGCGCGCCGGGCGACATTACGGTTGAGATTGCGCAGTGACAGTTCGATCAGGTTGGACTGGGGAACTATGGTAATGCGCAGATCCCGGCTGAACCGCGTTACGGCGTTCTGGCGCGTTTCCGCGTTGAAGCTGTTCATCCCCGGATAGAGGGTCTGCCGCCCCACGTCGTTGACGACTTCCTGGGCCAGCGTGGGGCTGTTCAGAATCCCCAGCTCCCCCTGCATGATCTGGTCGCGGTCCAGCACGATGCTGCTGCCGCTCTGCTGGTCCGTGGGGTGGAAGACATATTCATTCCCGTAAAGAACCAAAAGCCGCGCATGCGCGGTAAAGCTGGGGCGCGCCGTAAGGCTGGCAAGGAAGCCAAGCACGCAAGGAATGACAAAAGCTATGGTTATAACATTCTGATAGTAGAAAAATGACGTCAGTATGTCCCTGATGCTCCATTTGTGATATGAAGCGGACCTGGCGATCAGAAATGGCTTGGTTTTTTCAGTCATTCAGGGCGCCAGTAACAGTCATTTTGCAGAACATATTGCGGTTTTATATTTTAGGCATCTGTTAATGTTACGGAAACCAGAAAATGTAGCATGACCGACCTTTGCAATATGTTACCGTCTGGCGGTGTGTATCCGGTTCTATCAGACCAGACCCCCTGTTGCATGGGACTTCGAAAAAGTTTACTAGAACCTAAAAGTGAATCTTGCAATCCGAACTGTCTGGAATCTATGCGCTTCTTTCCCTGGTTCCTGCTCTTCGCAAGCGTGGTGCTTCTGGGTGGTTGCGTGCAGCATCTGGATCCCCGACCGCATGGGGCCAAGAACTTCGTGCCGTGGTCGGATGATGTCGTACCCTATCATCTCGCACCGGGGGATAGCATAGGATTACGTTTCATTCTCAACCCGGAACTGAATGAAACCAATATCCCCATAGCGCCGGATGGCAGCCTGTCCGCGCCACTGGTGGGAACGGTGCAGGCGGCCGGCATTACCGTGGAGGATCTGCGAAAGATACTGACCGAACGGTATACGGCCTATCTGCGGGAACCCTCGCCCGATGTGTTGATCCATGCCTATGACGCGGCCCAGGTTTTTGTGGGTGGTGAAGTCAAGAAACAGGGTATCTACCCCATGGTGGGACCAACCAACGCCATGCAGGCTGTCATTACGGCAGGTGGCGCGATTGACGCCGCTGAAATGAGCGAAACCATTCTCATCCGCCGCCGGGCCGATGGCCGCCCGATGATGCGGGTCGTCAACCTGCGGCGTTATCTCAACACGGCGGATAGTCGCGATAATGTCGCCCTGCGGCCGGGGGATGTCGTCTATATTCCCAAGACGGAAGCCGGTTCGTTCGATCTCTTTATCGAGCAGTATATCGACAAGGCCATCCCCTTCAACCGGACACTGAACTACAATGTCGGAACCGGAATGTTCTACTAGGGGAAGCATGGAGCCTGTCGCAGAAAAATCTTCCCCGGGCACGACAGGAAAATATTTCCGCCCGCGCGTTCTGATGCTGGCGGAATCCTGCAATCCGGAATGGTACAGCGTTCCCCTTGTGGGATGGTCACATTACGAAGCCGTTGCCCGTCTGGCCGATGTGCATCTGGTGACACGCCAGCGCAACAGACCGGCCCTTGATCGGGCGGGCCTGAAGGAAGGGCGTGATTACACGGCCATTGATACCGAGTTCATTTTTGAACCGATGGTACGCCTGGTCAACCGGATCAGCGGACCCAACAAGGGCTGGGCCGTCCTGACGGCGCTGACCATCCCATCCTATCTGTTGTTTGAATGGTTTGCCTGGCAGCGCTTCCGCAAGGCGCTGAAAGGGCAGCAGTTTGACCTGGTACACCGGGTCACGCCGGTCAGCCCCGCCGTGCCCAGCCCGTTTGCCTCATGGTGCCAGGGGTCCGGGGTGCCTTTCGTTCTGGGGCCCATCAACGGGGGGCTGCCGTGGCCCCCCCAGTTTCCTGATTTACAGAAGCAGGAAGGGGAGTGGCTGTCCCGGTTCCGGTTCCTGTTCAGGTTCGTGCCGGGATACAGATCCACCCGCAACGCCGCGGCGGCCATTATCGCGGGCGGGATCAGCGCCTGGCGGGAAATCCCTGCAAAATGGCGGCAGAAGACCTTCTACATCCCCGAAAACGGTTTTGATCCCCGCCGCTTCCCTGTGGCGCATATGGCGCGGGATTATGCCAACAGGCCGATCCATGCCATCTATATTGGCCGGCTGGTGCCCTACAAGGGATGTGACATGCTCATCGAGGCAGCGGCTCCCTTTCTACAGGCGGGGCGGATGACCTTGACGATTATCGGGATCGGTCCGGAAGAAGCCCGGCTGCGCGCGCAGATCAGTCAATTCGGTATTGAGGGAAAGGTACATTTCACGGGAGCGTTGAGCCATCACCAGATAGCGGAGCATCTTGGCCAGGCTGATATCCTGACCTTTCCCTCCATCCGGGAATTCGGCGGGGCGGTGGTGCTGGAGGCCATGGCCATGGGGGTGGTTCCGGTCATTGCGGATTATGGCGGCCCGGCGGAGCTGGCCTCTCCCAACTGTGCCTTTCTGGTGCCCCTTGCCGCCCGTCCCGCGTTTGTTCATGCGCTTCGGGAAATTCTGGGGCGCATCGTGGCGCAACCTGATCAGCTTGAGCCTCTGTCACGCAATGGCCGGACACGGGCGAATACCTTTTTCACCTGGTCCCGCAAGGCGGATCAGATCATGGAGATTTACCGCTGGGTGCTGGGAAAACGCCCAACCCGACCAGACTGGGGCATGCCCTTTCGCGACAGGCCTGAATGATCGGCCCTGCCTATGCCAGCCCGCTTTGCGATAGGGGCTGGTCGTCGTTTTCTTCCCAATCTTCCAGATCGAAAATCGTAAAATAGAGGGCAACGGCCAGCATGCCGTTATTACAGAACAGGTTTGATTCCGTAAAATTGTGAATGCACAGGGCGCACAGAAAAGACACATGGAAGCAGGCCAGAGGATAGCTCAGGACGGTCGGCCGGGCCGGGTCGGGCCGGCCGGCCCGGCCCAGTGCCTCAAGCGCCAGTGTGAATGTGCGGATGATAACCGACAGACCCCAGATAAATCCGACTGCCCCCCCGGTGGCCAGCAGATCGAGATATCCGTCATGGGCTTCGTTGATATGCGCCTCACTGCCGAACCACATGGATGTCTTGAGGCTGGGCTGGACCGAGGGGTCAATGGACCAGAATGAATAGAACCCGGCCCCGAACCACGGGCGTTTCTGGATTTCCTGAAACATGAAGGACCAAAGATCGGTCCGGCTGGTAAAGGTCATATCCTGAAAAAGGGCAAAGGGAGATACGTTCGTAATCTCGCACCATATGAAATACCCAAAGACGATACAGATGAAGATGGCGGAAATGGACGTGACAATGGCCACGGATAATGACATGCGGCTGTGCGTAAGCTTGAAAAACAGCACGACCAGAACGGGCATGACCATGATGATGCCCAGACAGGTCTTGGACCGGCTGGCCAGAAGCAGCAGGAACAACAGCCCCATCCCGGCCAGGATCCGGTAGCGTTCCCGTTTGGGCGGGCGATAGAGCAGAAGAGGCGCGCCCGCCAGAAGACCATACATCATGATCAGGCCGGTCTGGTTCTTCTGGCTCTGTATGCCTGCCAACCCTTCGCTGGTCATGGCGTAGCCCGGCATGAGGATCCATACGATCAGATCCGCCACGGCGGCTACCAGACAGGAAATGAAAATGAATTTCAGAAGATATTTCCGGTCTTTCATGGTGCATGTGAGTGTGACCGCAAGGATGATCTCGATCCATGCGAACATGATGCGGCGGGTGGATATGGCCGGGTCAAGCGCCCACACCGTGCTGCATGTAAAATAGAGAAAAAGCCCGATCAGCAGCCATGATGCCTTTATCAGGCGCAAAATCTGCGCCCATCGCGCCCGGATAAGGGGGAGCGCCATGCTCAGCAGCCCCAGCCAGACAAACCGGTTGATCGGGTTGACATGGTCCGTGCTGGCTGCGACCGAGGCGGTGCGATTGAAGTCCGGAACGCTCACGATCGAAAAGAGCATCATGGCGCATAGCAGGATGGTGGAAAGACGACTGACCCAGTCGGTCTGCTGGATGTTTTTCCCCAGAATAGAATCAGCCTGCTCAGCCATCCTGCCTGCCCCTACTGTAACGGCCTGAAAAAATATGCTCTACTGCCAGCCGGTTATACAGCCAGAACAAGGACGGCATTTGTGCATAATTCCTCAGCGGTTGCTACGCGGGAATGCCCGGTAACGGTGAGCATTGTCATTCCATGTTATGATCGCATGGACCTGCTGGAGCGGACCCTGAGCGCCTGCATGGGCCAGACCGGCGTGCCTGACGGGCTGATATGGGAAATTGTGGTGGCGGATAATCATCCGGACCGGATGGCGCGGGACGTTGTGGCCCGCCTGCAGCCACAAAGTCCCGTTCCCCTGCGTCATGTCCCCGCAGGTGTACGCAATATCGCCCATGCCCGCAACTGTGGCGTGGCCGCGGCGAAAGGTGCCTTCATTGCATTCGTGGATGATGATGAAGCGCCGGAACCCGGCTGGATGACGGCCCATTTCACCTGTCTGGACAGGACAGGCGCGGATGCCAGTTTCGGGCCCAAATATCCTGTTTTCGCGGGGGGATCCGCACCTGACTGGGATGCGGATGGTCGTTTTTATACAACTGATTTCCACATGAAGCAGGATGCGGAGATTTATCCGCTCCGCTGGTTTCCGCCTCAGCCGCGCGGTCTGGGAACCGGCAATTCGATGATGCGCCGCGCCACCTGCCTGGCGGAAAAAACGCCCTTTGATGAAAAACTGGGCCGCTGTGGCGGTGAGGATACCCTTCTTCTGCTTACCCTTGCGCATGAAAAACGTCGGTTTGTGTGGTGCGCCAATGCGCGGGTATGGGAGTTTAACGAGGCGGGACGCATGACATTTGCCTATATGTGCCAACGCGTCCAGCGCAGCTCACGGCATTCGGCATGGTGCGTCTGGCCATCAGTCCTCATCCCCTGACGACCCGTCTGGGGGTCTACGCGATCGCCCTTGCCCAACTGCTCGTATATGGGGGGATGTGGTTATTCCGTAAACGGCCAGGGGATTACCTGCAAGTCTGCAAGGCGTTGGGCAAGTTTGGCGTCGGATCTCTGGATTTCATCCCGGAAGCACGCAAGAGCGGGGCTGGACCGCAAATCTGACTGCCCGCCCTGAAAAGCGGCCTGAGTGATTTTGCACATGGGCGACAGTCAGTCATATGACACAGGAACTGACGCCCCGGCCAGGCGGATGACCATGATAATCAGGCCCTGACATTTTTTCATATCATGGTGTGGCAGATGCGGGGTGTGCCCGGGATGTAGCCCGGAACATACCATAAAAAACCATGGCCAGCGCGATAACCTGCATGGCCTGCCCCACCATTGTTCCAGCAATTACAAATGGATAGGGCAGGAACAGGATGACACCCGCCATGGCGACGCAGGTAGCGCAGGCACTCAGGATGTCTGTATATGCAAGGGTCCGGAAACGTCTGGTGGCCAGCAGCGCGCAGCTTCCCCCGCTCAGGATACTCCCAAGAATGACATTGCCGCCCCATAACAGGATAAGATCGGCGGTGTTGGCGTAATTTCCATGATACAAAAGCCGTCTTAAGAAATCCCAGTTCATGAAGACCAGAAGGCTCCAGACAAAGCTCCCGACCACGGGGATCAGCGTCCCGACAGCAAGAAATTTCCAGAACTGACGGTAACGGTTTTCCGCCCACATATGGGCAATGCGTGGCTGGGCGGTCGAGGCCCATGCGGCGCTGATCATCACGCGGGACGCAGGGCGATCTGTGTGGCGCTCAGTATGGCCAGACCATTGGCGCCGTAATGCCACGCAGTGGCGAAGCTGAACAGGCGGTTGGTCAGTTCGGACGAGGCCGCGCCGAGCAATATCCATCCGGAACTGTGCAGATAATGCATATAGGGCTTCATCTCCCGCCATTTCAGGGGCAGGCAGTATTGCTTCATGAGGCCTATCACAAAAGCCAGGGCGCTTCCTCCATAGGCCAGACCGGAAATGAGTAACCCGTCATTGGCGGAAGGCAGATGGCCGGTGACATGATAGATTCCGATCATCATAAGGGAAAGAAAGAGGGCGCATCCCGTCAGGCTGGCCGCCGCCACGGTTCGCTGGCGCGAAAAGGCAAGGGCCCGGGCATACTGGAACAGCAGGAAGCCGGGGACGAACAGCACGGCTCCCTCGGCACTGAAGATATTGCCCGCATGCGCCATACCCCGGGACAGAAGTTCTGTCAGACAGGTCAGCCCGATGATGAACATGACCTGTATGGTCAGAAAAAACTGTTCGGGCTTTTTGCGCTGTTCCGGATCAACATGGGGCAGGCTCATAAGATGAGAAGTGACAAGCGTTGACTGCGCGGTACCCGCCATCCAGGCAATGGTCAGCCAGAATACATACACCCCATAGGCTGCGGGGTGGCCGTCCCGCGCCATCCATATGTTGACCGCAAAAGTAAGCAGGGCGCCCATGGCCTGTTCAATGAAAGACGTAAGAAAGCGCATGGGTCATCATAGCTGTGAAAAGATATGGCATATGGTGCATTATGCCCGTGATCCGCGATAGGGAAAATCCGCAACGGGCAGATCATAATGAACCCACCCCCATGGCGACCTGGTGGAAAAGCATCCATAATGGGGCAGAAATGAAGAAAATCCCCTGTTTCGCGCAGGCTGGAACCTGAAAAGAGATAACGGCTGGTGAACCGTATTTTTGGCAGAAAACTCCGGATATGCGCCGGAATGCTCAGCTTGGGCACGCTGTTATGGAGCTTCCCCCTCCATGCTGACGAGCAGAAATGCCAATGGGTATGGGATTGTACAAGCGGGCCCTGCCGACATACGCCCCAGTGCGATCATAATTATGATGTCGTGCCCCCGGAGCCCATGGAACTGCCTCCTGCCGCCCCCCTTGATTTAGGGACACAGCCTGCGGCTATCTATCCCCCCCCAGGCAACGAATCCTGTGTACCCAAACATATCTGTGACACGGCAGGAAACTGCGAATGGCAGACAAAATGCTAAAAAACCGGCTACTTCATGTTCTGTCCGGCATGGAATATGAAAAATAAGTGAAAAGAAGGACACTCAGAAGCAGAAATGTCGATTGAAGTTTATCTATCTATTATGGAACCGTCTGGTAGACGGTAAAAAACGTCCATGATGGAAGAAAGATAAAATGGGTTTCACGCGCCGGCAGATGTTATCAGGCTTTACAGGGACTACATTGGCAACTCTGCTGGGGAGCCATACTGCCTGGAGCCACGGAAAAAATAATACCGGCTTCACCTGCGGGATCAACTGTTCAGGTCTGGAAGATACGCCGCCGGGAATTCCAACATCGGAAATGCTTCATTACTATGCCAGCCAAGGTGTCAGGCATATCCGCCTTCCGGGATTGTGGGAGCATTTCCAACCAAGGCTGGGCGCGGACCTGGACACGGATTACTGCCACATTTACCGCTCCATTATCGAGCAGTGTAAAACGTTGAAAATCAATGTAATCTGCGAACCGTGCCATAATTATGGTCATTATCAACAGATGGGGCAGGATCTCTGTTTCGGTGATGGAAACCTGAAAGCTGACCTGTTCGCTGATTTCTGGAAGAGATTTATCCAATCTTTTGGCGGTCTTTCCAACATCGCAGGTTGGGATCTTATGGGGGAGCCGTCCAACCTTCCCGGCGCTTCCATAGCGCAGCAGGGTCTTGCATGGCAGGACGCGGCTCAGGCTGCCATTATTGCAATCAGGCAGACGGGAGAGAGAAGACCTGTCTGGGTGGAAGGATACGGACATTCCAGCGCGGCATCATGGCCGGTCAATAACCCAACGCTCCATCTGTTACAGGACCCGCTCGGACGGCTGGTATTCTCGGCTCACGGCTATCTGGACCGCGACAATTCGGGCACCCATTATTACTGGGATGAAGAGATTGCAATAGGGGATCAGGTTTCTGGCGGCGCATTAACCACGAATATTGGCATAAAACGCCTTACACCCTTTCTGAAATGGCTGCGCACCCATAAACTGAAGGGAAACATTGGTGAATGTGGAGCGGGACGGCAAGACCGTCCGGGCGCACAGGATGACACGGGCTGGTTAACGGCACTGGAAACAACCATGCGCTTTTGCTATGATCAGAACATTCCATTTTATTATTGGGGAACGGGCAAGGATCTTGGTCCCGCTTATCCGTATGGATTGGAGATCGACAACGGGAAAGCCGCCCCCCAATGGAATATCCTGAAAAAATATCTGTAAAATGTGCCTGAAACCCCTCAAGGATTGCTCAGGATGCTGAACCCCATGAAAAGCTGCTTTATGCTATGGGTAACCGGAATTTTCATGGTGTTCCCATTGGTATGTTCGGCACGTTGCCTGGGCCCTGCCCGTTTCCAGACATGCGATGACCCGGGAAGTGGCGCGCATATGGATATTTCCCGCTTTGGTCATGAAACGGTTATTTATGGGATAAGGCCGGAGAGCGGCCAGACCTATCAGGAATTTGCCACCGAGATCGGACATATGACCTATATGGACGGAGTGGATAATCATGGCCGCCCGCAATACGAAGTGCTGGAAAATTTTAATCCTGATTTTATAGATAGTTATGGGATAAGCGCGAGTGGGCGGCCTTATTCTCTTATGGAAGACGTGCCACCTGATGGAAAACCCAAAACAGATTCTGAAAATTAGATTAATATTTATCTAACGTAATGTTATTCTCTATCAGCTTGATGGAAAACTGCGTATTTTTTCAAGAATATGTATTGTTTCAATGCTTTCCGACAATGGTGCGAAAGGTGCCTCTATGCGACCTTCCTTTATTGCCTTTGTCGCAGCCCCGATCTCGAACTGAAGCCCATACCCCTGAAAATCAAAGAAATGCCGCTTTACACCCGGAATTGGAATCTTTCGCGTCAGTTTGCTGAAAATACGTGCAGTTACAGAGTTTCTGCATAATATACCAATGATCCTGGCCATAACGGGCCCTGCTTCGAAGACACAACGCGCGCCGATAAAGGGAGATGGCAGGAACAGGGAGCCACGGCTTCCCTTGATCCTGAACCAGTTCCCTCCTGTTCTATCGAAGCCACATTGCAAGAAAGCAGGAACACCCCCGAAAGACAGTTCGATATCGGCCATCATATCCACGCCTGTCGGTGCGGGGTGCCATTTTCCAGTTACTGTATCAGGGCATCCCAAAAGAAATATCGACAGGGAAACAAGATAGAGCCCCAGATCAAGCAGGCTTCCTCCCCCCTGGGCTGGATCAAAAAAGCGGTTATCCGGGTCGTAAGCATGCCGAAAGGCAAGTTCACCCCTTATAGAGCGCAATTCACCAATAGCGCCAGAACGAATGGCACCCTTGACAAATTCAATTGCAGGCAGAAAACGCGTCCATACACCTTCCATCAGGAAGACTTTCCGCTCAGCAGCAAATGCGCGCAGCCGCTCAGCTTCTTCTGCTGTCGTCACAAGGGGCTTTTCGACAAGAACGCTCTTGTTGGCGGCAATAGCTTCCCAGGCGATGGAGAAATGGGATGTATTTGGAGATGCAATATAAACCGCATCAATATTTTTATCATCCAGTAATGCTGTGTAGTTCTCATATGCAATGCCACCATGCTGCGCGCAAAACATTGTGGCCCGGTCCAGGGAACGTGATGAAACACCCGCGAGGCGTGCCCCCGCGACATATTTTATATCTTCCGCAAACCGGGCAGCAATCGTTCCCGTTCCAACAATGCCCCACCCAATGGAAGAAAATTCGGATTCTGTAATATGTGAATGAGGCATTAATATATATTCCATTCAATCATTATATTCGAAACGGGTAATATTAAATAATATCTTATTGCATTATGTTATAATAAATTACTTTCATAATATGGCATATTTCATGACATCAATTAGTATTACATATGCATATCTATTAAAGTCTGACCGGAAATATTCTGGTTAATTTCATCTGGTTATGTTTTATGAATTTACAACAGAATGCTAAAAGTATCCGTTGTGGTCAAGTGGCCTTATCACGCCGACTGATAAGGGATTATGACCAGCATGTCGATGTAGCAATGCAAAATTCCTCTTGACGCCTACAGTTCCCACGCCGCATCTACCGGGCGGCGGCGTTACGCGGCATGACAATCTTCCTAAAGGTCCGGGCGCGGTTATGTCATGATGGAATGTTCATGCGAAAAAACCGTGTTGGCAGCAAATACATCCCCCTACGCCAGTTGCCTACCGGGCATTCATCACGTTCTTTTTCTCATGATGAATAAAAAATGGGAGATTAACTTTCTCCTTACCATTTCCATATTCTTTGATTATTCTATTAAGTCTGTCTTTCTACCAGCGTGAAAACCGGGGGGAATTGTGACAACTGTAACGACAACCAATCTTTCATGGTCGGCTTCATGGTTTCAGGGAGCGGTTCCATCCACTGATGAGAAAGACCAGGATCCCCTCCAGCATGGCAGCGCGGTTGTCAGTGATGCATCCGAAAGTTCCGGCACAACCGAGGGTTCGGACCCGGACGCGGTCTCCCTGTCCGGCGAGGCGGCAACCTACCTGAACACACAGAGCACGCAGATAGGTGGTTCCACCAGCACGATACAGAAGGTCTACGATACCCTCGCGCAGATCATCACCAATTCTTCCACGTCCGATGTGCAGAAGTGGGCCGCATACGTGACCAGTGACGAAATGCGCTCGGAAATCGAGGCCCATGGCGGCAACGCGGCCAATGGCATTGAAACGGCTTTTGACCAGGAAACCGAAAACACGCCGTTCATGCAGACCATCAATGCCGGGCTGCAGGACATAAGCAAACGAAACCTGACATATGATGACAACCAGCCGGTTTCGATCCCGATGGAAAGATCCCTTCTCTATCTGCAGCAGACCGAAGAACGGACGAATGAGGAGGAAATGTGGGGTTCGTCCTCCCTGTCCATCAACATACAGGAAACCACGATTCAGACGGATGCAGGGGCACAGACCAGCTTCACGCTCTCATCCAGCTTTTCCGGACAGGAAAATATCCTGCCGACGGATGCCCTGCCAACGCTGGACACATCCACCCCGACCGCAGTCCCCTCCCAGCCCTATAACTTCACCCCGGAAGGCAACACGACAAGCATTGTCGGTCATTTTGACAACATGGATGGCATGAATGCGGAACTCGAAAAGGAAATTGTCGATGAACTTTTTGCGTCCCCCTCCAGCCCGACTTCATCTGCCAGTGATACGAACCCCACTGGTCAGGATAGCCTGAATACACCCATTCCAGATAAGCAGGATACAGAAAACAATAAGACGACCCAGGACACATAATATATTAATGATTCATGATAGTAAATATACTATAAATTAAAATTATTTATTCAGTTGATATTTTTGAAAGAAAATATTCACGAAACAATATCGTAAAAAAATACCGCCTCGAAAACTTTTCTTACCTTAAATTATTTTCAAATAGACCTCACCGATGCAGTGAATGGTGGGATAGTAGCATAAACACCGCGCCGGGTCAGGTAGGCATGTGGGCTGCTGCCCATAATCACGAGGTCATGCGCGCCAGGACCGATCGACATTCAGGATTTCCTTTTTGTAAAACGAATTCTTCCCTGAGCATCGTATCAGAACAGGAGGATAAGATAGGAATCAAACGGTACGAATTGAACGAAGCGCAATGGTAGCGGATTGAGCCTCTGCTCCCAGGCAAGGTTGGGGATGCAGGCCGCAGTGGAACGAATAACCGGCTGTTCGTGAACGGCTGCCTCTGGATTCTACGCTCTGGCGCACATTGGAAGGACCTGCCGGAGTGTGGGACAGGATTTTCGAGACACTGACGGCCGATCAAGACAACGAGTATCTGATGTTTGATTCAGCCATCGTTCGCGCCCATCAGCAGGCCACGAATGGAAAAGGGAGAGCGGCGCTGGGGCGTTCCAGAGGTAGCCTGACGATCAGGATCCATATGCTGGTCGATACGCTGGGCCACCCGTTGCGCTTCAGCAATGTCATCCAATCGCAAGCTCTGCTCATGGGTCAGAAAGAGGCGACTGTTATTGCTGACAAGGCCGATGGCAGAAATGCATTACGTAATCTTATCGCTCAGATGGGCACAAAAGTTGTGCCTTCCCTGTAATCGCACCTACAATATTATCATCCGCACGATGCCAGGACCTATAAGCTACGCAATCGTATCGAGCGTTACTTCAGCACTTCAGACGCTTTTCTATTCGATATGATCGACGCACAATCCATTTTCTTGGCTTTGTTATGCACTTATCCGCTTTGGTTTAACTGGCGCAGGAGAGGGCATAAGTATAACCCCTTCATCTGTAATCTCAACCCGCGCATCTGGATATACCGCCAAAGCCAAAGAAAGAGGCTTCTGCCATTTAGCTTTAAAATGGAACAGTTCTTTATAACCTGAACCAAATTGTGCCTTAAGTGCGGACCATGTTACAAGTTTTCGACCTTGAAGAACATGAAGACGGTAAGCAAGCCAGACATATACATCAAGGGCCGCCGAATTGTTCGAAATTGCTCTGACTGCAGCTTCATGAACGGGAACGGGATGCTTTCGTAGCTGCTCGTAATAACCTTCAGAAAGTTTTGCAACTTCAATACTGGTAGAGCCGGACCTACAATTGGGTTCATCTATGAATAATGCCCCATCTACGATAGCCTGATTGACAAGAGCGTTTGCACCCTTTCCGTCATTGATATGGAAACTGAGCCTGCATCGGCTGATACGCTCAGCCTGATCTTTCACGGATCTGGCAGCCGATCCGCTGGGGGATATGCCAATGCGCTTCATCCATTGTCGTAGGCTTTTCCCAAGTTCGATTTCACGCGAGTTGGTACGGATAGCCTCTGTCTGGAGGAATAGGAGGATGAGTCTGCCATGAGCTCCAAAGGGAACCCCAACATGTGCCAACTCTCCTGTTTGCCCAACAGGTTTAATCCCTGGCTGAATAATGAGACGAACCCTATCCGATGCCATTTGCCAAGGTTCACTCGGTTTTAATCGCCTATGCGGAAGAGCGCACTGTGCCCAACCGGAATAGATGAATCCAAGGCCATTTTCTTCATCGGACATATATGCTGATGCCGCTTCAACAATGTCACGATCCAGACCAAAATCCAAAGCATGCTGTTTGCCGCGTGTTTCCAACAGATCATGGATCGTAGCCATACCTACCTCCCCTCCAGGCTGCCTACTTTGTTGCATGTAACGAAGTGAATGTCAGTGTGTGATTTAGTGATAGCCTATCCGGGAGTCCGAACGGGAAATGAAGAAGAAATTATTGACATAGGAATAGATACTATATTCCGGAATAATAAATAAAATAAATCAGATTATGGTATTATTATTTATCATATTTTTAATATTTAATTTTATATAATATCTTTCTAAGAGTTGTTATGCACTTTTGGCGATTATATTTGCATTTCTGAGCATGAAACGTGCGGATGCTATGACGTGAATACTTTCTAGTATTGAAGAGCAATGCTCGAAATACTTGACTATTCTGCGGCATCGAGTAGCCTATGCGAAAGATCGTTCAACGACCCATCGGCGTGGCAGCAGGACAAAGCCACGTTTGGCCTCGGGCAACCTGACAACCTCAAGGCCTCCCCTTGGGCCAGTGCTGCCCTGGCAGGTTTCGCCGGTATATCCCTGATCGACATAGGCCAGCTCAAAGCTCTTGTCCGTCGCGTCCTGAATGGTAGCAGCAAGACGTCCGCCCCCGGCACGATCATCTCGACTGGCTGGTGTGACATGCAGGATCGACAGATACCCCAATGTGTCCACGGCTATATGCAGATTTGATCCCTTTTTGCGGCTGGTCCTATCATATCCGGCGCGGGGATCGTTTTCCGGTGTCCAATGTAATGTCCGGCTGTCGAGAATGGCTGCCGTTGGCTCCGCCCTACGGCCAGAAGCGATACGCAGCACGGCACGCAGATCAGACACCAACGCGTCAAAACAGCCTGCCTCCATCCAGCGACGGGATTGCTGGTAGACCGCCCACCACGGCGGAAGGTCATTCGGCATGGCGCACCAAGTAGCTCGGTAGCGGATCACATATCTAAGACCGTTGAACAATCCCTGCCAATCATAGAATCTTTTAAAATATCCTCACTAAATCACACGGTTAAAAATATGTAACTCCTGCATTGGTGAGTTGCCCTGAAAGGAAATGCTTCAAAATACATGTTATCAGATTATGTGATTTGGTGAGAAAGCTATGTGATATGGTGAGGAAACTAATCTAATATTAGTTATATATTAGTTTCCTCACCATATCACTCAGGATAACGGCCTAAACATAAGGAATGATCGTATTGCCTTATCACTAGATCACACGGATTTCTCACCAGATCACACATCCCGTTAAAGAGTGATTGATCTTTTGGGCGGACCCTGCTGCATCGTATGGCCCATGCGAAAGATCGCTCGACAACCCATCGGCGCGGCAGCATTGGCCTCGGGCAACCTGACAACTTCAAGGGTGCCCCCTGGACCCGTGCTGCCCCGGCAGATTTCTCGCTGGTATCCCTGATCGACATAGGCCAGTTCAGCGCTTTCGTCCGTCGCGTCCTGAATGGCGGCGGCAAGACGTCCGACCCCGGCGCGGTTGTCCCGACTGGCTGGTGTGACATGCAGGGCCGACAGGTGCTCCAGCGTGTTCATGGCCATGTGCAGCTTTGATCCCTTTTTGCGCCTGGCGACATCATATCCGGCGCGGGAACTGCTTTCCGGCGTCGAACGTAATGTCCGACTGTCGAGGATGTACATGCCTGCTCTGGTTGCCATGCGGCACAACCCTGATCTTCGCAGCACTTATCTCAGCCTGATGGATAAAAGAAAGCACGCAAAGGTGGCGCTGACCGCCTCATGCGGCGTCTCGTCCTTCTGGCGAATGTCCTGTTACGCAATGATCGGGTATTCGAACTTTCAACATTGTCTATAACAACGCCTCACCAAATCACACGCAATATCGAACTTTCGACAACCAGTTGCATTGAACGATAATTTTCTCAATTTTTTCAGTAGAGTGGTAATTGAAACGCGATCTGCCTTCCATGAGGAATATAAAAAGTAAAATTTGTTCTATTGTGAAATAGTAATGCAAGTAATAATTGTATTATTTATAATAAATACGCATCAATAAAATATATTTTTTGGTATCAACGAATGGCTTGTCATTGTAGGTACGATAATAGTGATATTTTTATGTATAAATGCGACTTAAGTAGGTTTAATACGCAATATGTTCTAATATTTTCTTGTGCGTCTCCGATAAATTGTTGTTTCTTTAGGATGTGACGTTTACGAGTTCTGCCGTCTGCACGTCGATGTGCAGACAATGAAGTGCTTCAGAAGTCCTCTGAAGATCTGACAGGCAGATGGGTACGTCGGCGCAATTTCATGACATATATCAATCTTATATCTGTTTATCCGTGATAAGAGACGCGCCTTGATCTATCTCCTGAACGAAATCGTTGAGCCTATCATGCCGGAGACGAATACTGTTCTCTTCAAGAGAGCCTGCTACCCAGGCGGAAGCCCTGCCTTATGCGTCTGGCAATATGGAGACAGAGCTGTTTTTCATTCGCATTATCGCTTTTGAAATTCTGCCTCTGGATGCCAGAGTATCCATGAAATGACGGTTGAAATATCTTATTAACGTTTTTCTCGGATCCCGTGTCTATTTTCAGTCTTAATATATCTATAACTTTCCGAACGATTTCTTCCGTTTGGATCAATGCAGTCATGATGCAGGTATTGACGTGTAGCTATCCGTTCGGACATAGAGATAACTACCCGGTTTCTGACTAGACAGGCGCATGGAAGCATCCCCTTCCTCCCGGATGTACCATGCGTTTTCCATCTTGTGCCACCGGGGGGCGGAAAGGCCACCGGTGCCAGGTGCGCCGCCCAAGGCGGGTGTTGCTGCGCGGATGGTTCCATGCGCGATATCTCGTGAAACATGAAGGGAAGTTGCATCGGCATGTTGAAGTGGCTGAACAAGGACGCTCCGCTCCGCGTCAAGATCAGGGTAGCGATGGTGTGTCTGGAGATGTATCTTATACTCCAGATCATTATCGAGGCGGTTGGGTACCTCATTCATGAGCCGGTCAACCACATGTTCCTTATGAATATGTGCGCCCTTGGGATCGGACAGGTAATCGTTTTCTCCCTTTGGGCCGCCATGACCTTTGTGGTGACGAAACCCATTGAAACGCTTGCTTCCATCGGGGAGCAGCTGAGCCATGGGGATGTCCATAACAGCACTCATGTGCCGTTCCTGGACAATCGGGATTGCACGGGGCGTCTGGCCCGCGTGATGGTTTCGTTCTCCCGCGGGGTGCAGGAGCAGGCCGAAGCAAGGAGCGTCAGGAAGCGATGGGGGAGGAAATCCGCGAAGCCCTCAAACGCAGCCAGCAACGCGACAAGCAGACGCATGAAGCCATAGAAACGCTTGGGTCGGCTCTGGCCGAGATGGCCAAGGGAGATCTCCGCACACGGATTACCGACACCATCTTCGATGGAGAATTCGCGCCGCTGCGTGATGCGTTCAACCATTCCGTGCTGCGCCTGAACGAGGCCCTGCGTGCCGTGGCCAGCAATTCCGATCTGATCGCCACCGGTGCATCCGAGATTTCCACCGCCTCGGACGATCTGGCCAAGCGGACTGAAAAGCAGGCGTCGAACCTTGGTCAGGCCGCGGCCTCGGTCCGTACCATTACGGAAGGCGTGCAGCGCACCGCCACCGCCTGCTCCGAAGCCAGCAGGGAAACCAAGCAGGCGCTGGAAAAGGTGACGGCCGCCACCGAGATCATGGTCAAGACGACGCAGGCGATGGACGAGATCAAGAAGTCATCCGATGCCATTGGTGAAATCATCTCGGTGATCGACGGCATTGCGTTCCAGACCAATGTTCTGGCTCTGAACGCAGGGGTCGAAGCCGCCCGTGCGGGGGATGCGGGGCGTGGTTTTGCCGTGGTGGCTCAGGAAGTCCGTTCCCTGGCCGAGCAGTCGGCCAAATCGGCGAGCGAGATCAAGCGCCTGATTTCCGTCTCCGCCGAGCAGGTCTCCAATGGCGTTGATCTGGTGCAGAAGACAGGTCATTACCTGACCGATTTCGCGGGGAGCACGCAGAACAGTGCCACCCGGGTGGAGGAAATTTCCGTTTCCACCCAGCAGCAGGCCCAGCGCCTGTCGGAAGTCACGACCGCCATCGGTGATATGGATCAGGTCACGCAGCAGAATGCGGCCATGGTCGAGGAAACGACGGCCGCCAGCCATAACCTGACGGCCGAGACCAGAACGCTGGCGCAGACACTCAGCCGGTTCAAGATCGGCAACAGGCGGGAAAGGGCCCCGACCATCAATGCCGTAGCCGAGGATGTGCCGGCGTTCACGCCGCCGCCCCAGCCGCGTGTGGGTAAGACCGCCCGTGCAACGGTGGCCATGCTGGCCAACCATCTGCCAACAACATCATCCGACAAGGGATGGGAGGAGTTCTGAGATGTCCGATCCCTTACAGGATGCAGGTCTGGATTCATCATCCTCCCGGATTGATGGCGCCCCGGATGCGGCATCCTGCCTGACCCTGCCCGAACGCCTGGATACGTCCGCCGCGTTCGCCCTCAAGGATCTGATCGAGCAGGCAAGGGAGAAATCCGGAACCGATGCGCCTCTCTTGACGCATCGGGGGTGTCCTATGTCGGGGGGCTGTGTCTCCAGCTTCTTCTGGCAAGTGGATGCACCCTTGTCGCACCGTCAGAACAGATGAAGGAAGCTTATGCTATCTTCGGGGTCAGTGAACTTCTGTCGGAACCGCTCACGTCTCCCGAGGAGCAATGAATATGGTGGGAAAGCGGACCATACGGGTCCTTACCGTCGATGACTCCCGGACCATGCTGGGCATGCTGCGCAAGGCCCTGGAAGGTGCGGGATATGATGTCATTCAGGGAGAGGACGGTGTAAACGGTCTGGAAGTCCTGCAGGCAGCAAATCCTCCTCCTGACGCCATCATTACTGACATCAACATGCCACGTATGGACGGTTTCGGACTGATTGAGGCCGTGCGTAAAATGGACCAGTTCAGGCATATCCCCATCATCGTTCTCACAACGGAGAGCGACCCCGAGAAAAAGGCCAGGCCCGTGCGGCCGGGGCCACGGCTGGATCATCAAGCCTTTTAGCACTGACAGTCTCGTGGCGGCGATCCGCCGGGTTACTGCCTGAAAGGGAGAGCACCAGAATGAGTGGTGACATGGACGACATCCTCCAGGTCTTCTTCCAGGAGTGTGATGAACAGCTTCAGGAGCTTGAACGCGGCCTGTCAGCCCTTTCGGATGGCGACGCCGGGCATGAGACCATCAATGCCGTTTTTCGCGCCGTGCATTCGATCAAGGGTGGCGCGGCCTCGTTCGGTCTGGAAAACCTTGTGCGCTTTGCGCATGTATTCGAAAGTTCTCTGGATGGTCTGCGTTCGGGGCGTATTGTTCCGAACCATGACATCATCAAGACCTTCCTCAAGGCCATGGATGTCCTCAGCGATCTGGTGGCCGAGGCGCGTGGTGTCCGTCCGTGGATGCCGGGCGCGTAGCGGAAAGCCAGGGCGAACTTGAGGCTGTCATCGGCAAGGATGAGACAGCCAAGACGACCGAGGATGTCACCCCGCAGGATTTCGTGCCGGTCCCCATAAGCTTTGAGCCGGTGCCTGTGGATTTCGGGTTTGATGATGCGTTTGCCGCTCCGCTCGAACCGCTGGTCGTCACGTTCCGGCCGCACGAAGCGATGTATGAACGGGGGGATGACGCCCGGAATATCCTGATCGGTCTCGCCGATGCGGCAAAGGCCGTTCAGGATGAGGAAATAAGCGTCACCTGCGACATGTCGGCTCTGCCGCCATTTGACGAGCTGGTCCCGGACAAACCCTATCTGTCATGGCGCGTCGTCCTGCCGTCGGATGTATCGGACGATAGTGTCAATGCGGTCTTTGACTGGGTGAGTGATGTCTGTGACTTCACGCTGTCCCGTGGCGATGATCCGCAACCCGGGGGGGATGAATCCGGGACCGGGGATGATGCTGGAGCGGAGCCCGAAAAAATGCTCGAAGCCCCATCCCCGGCCCCCAGCCCGGAAGCCAGCGTGGTTGCCGCGGCTTCATTGCCGACCCCGGAAGCTGCGCCAGCCGTACCTGCCGCCCCGGCTGCGCCTGCTGCCGGGGCCAGTGCGCGTAGTGTCCGGCGGCCTGAACAGGCGTCGATCCGTGTGGATCTCCACCGGATTGACGATCTGATGGATCTGGTGGGCGAACTTGTCATTGCACAGGCGGCGATTGAATCCCTGTGTCGCCGTAATGACACCGCAGCGCAGCGGGAGATGGTGGAAAGCGTCACCAGCATGAAGGCCCTGACGCGGGATATTCAGGATGCTGTCATGGCCGTCCGGGCCCAGCCGGTGCGTAGCGTATTCCAGCGCATGCAGCGTGTCGTGCGCGAGGCCTGCAGCATGACGCACAAGGATATCACCCTGACGCTGGAAGGCGAGGATACCGAGGTTGACCGGACGCTGGTGGAAAAGCTGACCGATCCGTTGACCCATATGCTGCGCAATGCGGTTGACCACGGTATTGAAAGTCCCGAAGAACGCCTCGCGGCGGGCAAGCCCGCGGAAGGTCATATCCTTCTTTCAGCGGGCCATCGATCCGGCCGCATCCTGATTACGATCAAGGACGATGGCGGCGGAATCAACCGTGAACGCGTGCTGGCGACGGCGATCAAGCGCGGTATCGTGGCGCCGGATGCGGTACTGACCGATGATGAGGTCAATAACCTCATTTTCGCCCCCGGCTTTTCGACGGCGGCGACCGTTTCCGATCTTTCGGGGCGTGGCGTGGGCATGGATGTCGTCAAGCAGGCCATTCTCGGTCTGGGCGGCAGGGTGACGATCAACAGCGTGCAGGGGGAAGGCACCACATTCTGTCTCAGCCTTCCGCTCACGCTGGCCGTCCTTGACGGCATGCTGATTGTCGCCGCTGACTCCACCATGGTCATTCCGATTTCGTCCGTGGTCGAAACCATGATGATCAATCCGGCGGATATTTATTCCCTGCCCGATGGGAGCCGCATGGTCTCGATCCGTGGCAACTGCATGCCACTGGTACCGCTTGGTTCCCGGCTGGGGCTGTCCACGTCCGAGGAACCGTCGGAAGACGCCGTTATCCTGATCGTGGAAAACGAATCAGGCATGCGGGTTGCTCTGGTCGTGGACAAGATCTGCGATCAGGCGCAGGTGGTCATCAAGAGCATAGAGAAGAACTACCGGCAGATACCCGGTGTATCAGCGGCGACCATTCTTGGCGATGGCAGCGTTTCCCTGATTCTGGACGTCCCGGCGCTGATTGCTTCCGCCATCAGGAATATCGACACCAGGCCCGCCAATGCCCGTAGCGGGCTGGCGGCGTAACAGAACCACGATTATGGCGATCAGAAGTAGGGAACCGGACGTGACGGAAACAGCAGAGGCCGCAGACGCTCAGATTGTAAAAATGATCGTGTTTACCGTTGGGGAACAGGAATACTGCATCCCGATCCTCAGCGTGCGGGAAATCCGGGGATTTGAGAAAACGACCGCCCTGCCCTTCGCCCCCCATTATGTGTGCGGGGCGATCAATCTGCGTGGCATCATCCTTACGGTGATTGACCTGGCGGTCTATCTCAACATTCAGCCACAGCCGAACAATCCGCGCCGTGTCGTCGTCATCGTTGAATCGAAAAATGGCATTGTATATGGGCTTCTGGTCGATCGGGTCATCGATATGGCCGATGTCAATATAGACACCATCCAGTCGGTGCCCGAGGAAGGAAGCAGCCTGAGCGGGCTCGTTACGATTGGCAACCGGATGATTGGTGTCCTTCGTCTTGAAACCGTCGTTTCCAAACTGGTCGAGGGAATGGTGTCCGCATGAGGGGTACGCAGTTGGCCAACGAGCCTGATTTCACGGAGGCTGACTTCCAGAGAGTGCGGCGCATTGCGCAGGAAGAGGCCGGGATACATTTTCCTGAATCCAAGAGCACACTCGTATATTCACGTGTTTCCCGCAGGGTGCGTGAAACCGGTCACGCTTCCTTCAGGAGCTATCTGGATTTTGTCCAGACGCCTGAAGGCCGGAGCGAGATGGAAAACCTGATCTGCGCGCTGACGACCAATGTTACGAATTTCTTTCGTGAAAAGAACCATTTCGTTCATCTGGAAGAAGTCGTGGTTCCGGCCATGGCCGCCAGGGTCCGGGCGGGAGGACGGGGACGAGTGTGGTCCGCCGCCTGTTCAACGGGTCAGGAACCGTGGAGCATCGCCATGTCCATCATGACGGCGTTTCCCGATGCCGCCGCCCATGATGTGCGCGTGCTGGCGACGGACATAAACTCCCAGGTCGTGGCGCAGGCCGCAACCGGCATTTATCCGGAAGAAGAAACCGAGGCCATTCCGCCCGCCAAGAAGTCCCAGTTCATGGAGCCTTGTAGTCGTGGCGATCTCCGCTTTGGCGGCAGCATCTGCCGCCTGCCGGCGTTCCGTGTTCTCAATCTCAACGCCACATGGCCGATGAAGGGGACATTCTCCGCCATATTCTGCCGGAATGTCGTCATTTATTTTGATGAGGCCACACGGGAGCATCTGTGGAAACGCCTTGCCGACAAGCTTGAGCCTGGAGGGTTTCTCTATGTCGGCCACTCCGAAAGGGTGGCAACCAAAAGCCAGTGCGGCCTGGAGCAGATCGCTCCCACCATTTACAGGAAGGATCACTGAGTTATGGAGAAACCTGTAAAGGTTCTTATTGTTGACGATTCACGTACGATGAGAGCCCTGATCAGAAGGTCTTTCGAACATCAGCCCGGCATTACCGTCTGTGGTGAAGCGGAAAACCCGATCGAGGCCCGTGACCTGATTATCAAGGACCAGCCGGACGTCATTACACTTGATGTCGAAATGCCGGGCATGAACGGGCTCCAGTTTCTCGAAAAGATCATGCGCCTGCGTCCCATTCCCGTTGTCATGGTTTCCAGCCTGACAGTAAGGGGAGCGGATACGGCCATTACCGCCCTTCAGATGGGTGCGTTCGACTGTTTTCCCAAGCCGGCCAACGTGATCGGAAATGACGCTTTTGCCGGGTTGGCCAGGCTTGTCATTCAAGCGGCCCACTCGCGTCCGGCCGCCCTCGCCCGGCAGCGTGCATCCGTCGCGGCACCGCCCAGGGCCCCTTCTTCCTCCCTGTTGCAGAAAACATGGGGCGGCAGGATTGAACTGGTGGCAATCGGCGCCTCGACAGGTGGCGTGGAAGCTTTGGAGGAAGTGCTTTCGGGGTTTCCCCAGCAGAGCCCGCCCATGGTGGTCTGCCAGCACATGCCTGCCCTTTTTACGGCAAGTTTTGCCCGGCGGCTCGATATGAAAATTCCGGCTCTTTCAATTGCCGAGGCAAAAGACGGGGAAGTACTTACACCCGGTGTCGTCCGCATCGCGCCGGGCGGGGACAGGCACACAAAGGTTGAACGACGGGATGGCAAATATGTAACGCGGCTGGTGAGTTCCGCTCCGGTAAGCGGACATTGCCCATCCGTCGATGTCCTGTTTGAGTCCGTTGCGAGCCAGGTCGGCCGGAATGCGCTGGGTATCATTCTGACCGGCATGGGCCGGGATGGAGCCGAGGGGCTTCTGGCCATGCGTCAGGCCGGGGCACAGACCATCGGGCAGGACAAGGCATCGGCTGTTGTTTATGGAATGCCACGGGTTGCCGATGAAATCGGGGCGGTCTGTCAGGTGGTTCCCCTTAACCAGATCAGCGCGGCCGCCATGGCTATCCACGCGCGGTGATGTGACATATTAGCAAAACTGAAATTAATGCTTGACGCCGGCACGACTGACCGGAATTGAAAAAAAGAAAGAAGGGGAAGACCATGCCTGCCGCTTCACAGATCAGGGCGCTCGTTGTTGACGATCAGTCTCCATACGCCAGATTCTGGCCAATAGTCTGGCGCAGATCGGATTTGTAAATATTGCGCAGAGAAAGGATGGGAAGGAAGCGTTCGAGTATCTTGAACAGAATCCGACACATCTTGTGATTTCAGATTTCAACATGCCTGTCATGGATGGTCTGGCCCTGCTGCGCGCCGTTCGGGGCAACCCGAAAACCCAGAAAGTCGCGTTCATCATCCTTACCAGTGAGGCAAGCAGGGATCTTGTTCAGGAAGCCGTCAAGGCAGGCGTGAACAATTTCCTTGCCAAGCCTTACACCGTAGCGAAACTGCGCGAGGCTCTGGAAAAGGTATTCGGACCCATAACGTGACGCATATACCCGCAGTCGCGATGATAGTGCAGGGTGAGGTTGCCATTTCCAACGACCCTGCGGTCGTTCTTGGCACCCTTCTGGGGTCCTGCATCTCGGTCTGCATGTTCGATCCCGTTGCCGGTGTGGGGGGCATGAACCACTTTCTGTTGCCAGAAGGTGGGGAAAGCCATGATGCAATGGCAATGCGCTTCGGGGTCAATTCAATGGGGATGCTGGTAAGCGGGATACTCAAGGCAGGCGGGAAGCGCGACCGTCTGCTCTGCAAGGCGTTTGGTGGGGCAACGGTCGTTCCCTCTCTTGGCCGTATCGGGCAGGAGAACATCCATTTTGTCATGCAGTATCTTGCAGATAAGAAAATCCCCTGCGTTTCACAAAGTCTTGGTGGCACTCAGGCCCGGCGGGTAAGATTTTGGCCCACTACCGGCAGAGTGCAGCAGAATCTTGTCCATGACGCACAGAATATTGGTTATCAGGAAATTGCTGACAGTCGGGAAAAGGCTCATACCCAACGTAAATGGGCGACGGCATCCGGCTTTCGTACCGAATCCTTTTGATTACCTGAATTACAGTAGAGAAATATAATGGAAACGCACTCCGCCATTGTGCCGGAATCTGGGCAGGTAACCACGGCCCATGAGGCCCTTATCCGGGTCATTCAGGTTATGGACAGGGTCCATGAAGAATTGCTGGATACCCAGCAGGTAATCGATAAATGCGTACAAAATCATATGCTGGATGAAGGCGAGATGCATAATCTGCAGAAGCTTGATTCGGCAACGCAGACCGTAGAAGCCCTGGCGACTGCCCTGAAGAACCTGACAGCTCATTCCGATGTGGGGAAATCAGACAGGGTGAATGTGGCGGCTCTCTCCGATGGGATCAAACTCAGTGAAGTCGTGCGGATATTAGCGGGCGAAAAGAAGACGGATACGACGCATCAATGCGGTGAAATCGATCTGTTCTGAGGGTGTGATTTTTGGTGATGGTAAATTAACTTGTATGAACCATATTGGTATTATTGATAAGTAAGCAATATGGATGTGGACTATGAGTTCAGAATAAATTTTGAAGCGTTTTCTTATTTCGCTTGGGATCTTCAGGGTTGGGCAGGTGAGGCCCGTCGTGCTCCGTGAGTACCTGGTGTGCAACAGTTCACCATTTCCAGTAATTCTAGACGTACATCGTCATTTTCTAGTTGATGCGTGTGCCAGCCTTCGGGTTCACTGGATCAGTATACATAGCCGACGGATTGTTTTTGTTGTGTCATTGATAATGTTAATTTTTATAATTCAGAATATCTGTAAAATACTGTTTTAAATTAAATATCATTTTTCTAAAATATTCAGGAATGCCGACTTTCAAAAGGATCGGCATCCTGAAGATTTTGTTATTTTCAATATATGAAATAAATCAAGATTCATTCATGAGTTTTGAAATTTCTGAAATAACTTCATTTGTTGGGATGCTTCGAATACATACTGCCTCTTTCCCGCATTGTGCCAAGTTATTAACGCCACATCCAGTGCAGGGCACCTGACGAGTAATATTGACACCTCCCCGATTATGTCCCCATTCCCGCCAGTTCAGACGAGGTACCGAAATACTGACGACAAGTGGAACGCCACGTATGGAGGCAAGATGCTTGGGGCCGGTATCATTGCCGATAAAGATATGAGCATGACTTATGATGGTATCGAATGATGACGCTTCCATCCGATTCAGGAAATATATATTTTCAATTCCGGCATATAAATTCCTTTGATGGTCAGATAATTCTTTGTCAGTAAAGAAAACGACGGGCATACGTTCTTTTTCTGTAATATAGCGGGCTACATCTATAAAATTTTCCATTGGCCATTGATTAAGCTCGTGCCGGGATCCTGAATGGATAATGGCATACTTATCATGTGCCAGATTATAATTCTGCAAGATTTCATGATCAGTAGAACTGACAGTTCTTGAAACAGCAGGCTGTATCTGTGTCATGGCACTTTCCAATGCCTGTACCAGCATCATGATATGCGCAGCATGATTGATTATTGCTTTTGAATTAATCTTGTCACGAGATATGACTTCAATACCAAAATCAATAAATGGAAAACGTTCAGGTTTAAATCCCACCCGGTAATGTGCATCACACAATAGCATGAGTGGTTGACTTTCATCCCCCGGCGACAGATCGATCGCGAGATCGAAACTTCGACCGTTCAAAATCTTCCGCACCTGATTTTCAGCATCTTCAGTCAGAAAACGTGATTCACTGACATGCGAATAGCTGAGAGAAATTGTTAGAAGTTCATCCGCAATCCCGCTGTGTTCAATAATCGGCTGAACAAATTCCTGACTGATGACCGTAATCCTGGCGTCAGGAAACATTTTACGGATACGTACCATGGCGGGTAAGGATGCTGATACATCCCCCAATTGATCGGTGCGCAGGATCAGAACTGATTTGATCGGGCGGGAAAAGATACTGTTGCGTGGATGATGAACAACAACAGGGCGGGTAATTACAGTATCTGTTATATCCTGATTCTGGTTGTCTAATGTTGAGGTGCTGGGAACAAAAGCATCTGAAAGCGCTACATCCTCACCTGCTTTATGTAACAAAATATCCTGAGGCATTTTTTCAACAAACCGGCGCATGCGGGCGACGCATTTTGTGCCAGAGTATGCATGTATACGAAGTTTATGTGCCCCGGGTGGAAGTATTTGGGAATCAAGCCATATATTCACGGACCAGATGTCCACGCCTTTATAGGTGGTCATAAAGACAGGCTTCGTTTGCGCTAGAATTTTTGGGTCATCATCCAGTGTCAACGTAGCAGAGGTCAGAGGTTTTGTGGCATAAACAAGTACCCGCACGGAAACGACACCACATAATATAGGCCGTCCTATATTATTCTTCAGCCAGCCAATCTGCTGAAGTTTCATGCGAAGATGGAGTGGTATTGCGCCGAATAAATACTTCAAACCGCTATTGTATTTTATAAATTTTATTTTTGTCAGATTTTTTATTGCAGGAATTACAGTTGATCTGTCGGTTAACTTCTCCAGGGGGGCATCCGGAATGCAATCAATTTTTTCTACTTTGTAATTTAAATTATCGACCACTTCCAGATATCTCCCATTTTATAATAATATACGCTCTCATATTAATATGATGTAGGGTTAAATTTGAACCCCGTCAGGTTATTCGGCCAAATTCCTACACAAAATGTCCTGTAATATACGGTTGTTGATGAGAGGATGTCCGCTAGCATGTTTATCCATTTTATCACTTCAACTCTCAGCCGCACAAACAGGGAATTTCCCTTTCAGGTGAATGTAAACGGGGATTACGTCACGGCTATGGCTGAATCCGGGTTTCTTTCATGCATAAAAAATCCGCTATGCAACGTTGCATAGCGGATGCCGCTATCTGTCAGATGACGGGAGTGATCCTATTCAGGATTGGTTTCGGATAATAGAAGATCAATAGCGGCCCGTGCAGATTCAAGGGCGTTGCGGTCATCTTGTGACAGGCTAATGGATTCATGCGGCATTTCACTGCATTGCCGGGAAAATCGTTTGATCGCCTTAATAGACGAAGTTAAATTTTTCTTCCATTCGGCAGACGATGCTCTCAGGATTTTGGGCGATGCCGGGTCTGCCTTGGTTTTCCGTGACTCATTAGCCACGGAAACAGTGAGATCTCCCTCCATGGCCTGCTGCATAAGTGAATTCTGTTGAGTGCTATCGTTTTCCCTGGCAATCGAGACGAGAACATTCACAGGAATGCGTAACTCGGACGCTTTTTCCAGAAACTCATCGGGCAGTTCGAGTATACGCAAGGATCGATTGATCCGCGGCTGACTTAACCCTAACTGTCGCGCCATTTCACTCTGTGACCAATTGTTATGGTCCATGAGTTTCTTGAAGCCGCGTGCTTCATCAACTGCGGACAGGTCTACTCTCAACAGATTTTCGACCAGACTGGCGCTCTCATGGTCGCCAATATGTTCCATTGCAAGAAGTGCGGGCCAGCCGAGCTGGACGGCGGCACGCCAGCGACGTTCCCCCGCTACAATAATCCATTCTCCGTCTTTTTCCGGTTCAGGACGCAGTAGAATGGGTTGAAGCTGCCCATGTAGCCTGAAGGATTCAGCCAGTTGGTCGAGTTCCTGCTGATCAAATGTCTTTCTCGGCTGCGATGGATCTGCTGAGACTTTATCCAGCGCGACTTCAAAAGTGTGATTGAACTGGCTTGCGTTTAGGAAAGGTGTTTCAACCTTACTCATCAGGCCTGCCTGCGCCGTAAGAAAGGGGGAAGCCCCGCGTGCCTTGAAACGCCGTGTCATGAGATTACTCCGATGCGATTGCCGTGGACAGAATGTCGGATGCCTTGATCGGGGCTGTCCCGTTCGCAATTGCTTCTGCAAGGCGTATATACGGCTGTATGGCGGGGTTACGTGGGGTTAGCTCAGCAGGTATTTTCGAAGCCCAAGCAGCATTGCTATAGGCCGTACTGCTGGGAACCGGTTCCAGAATTTCCGTGCGCCCTTTCAACACCTCGATAAGATGCGTGACGATGCCGATGTCAACGTATTGTGTCTGGGAAAACTGGGTAGGAATGACACCGCCTATTCGTAATCTGGGGTTGGAGCGGCGATGGACTTTGGAAATTGTATCCAGGATCAGATTCACCCCCATTACATCATAGGGTTCTGTTCGGACGGGTATGTACACGGCATGAGCCGCCGTTAGAGCCATCCATGTAAGGAACCCCAAATGGGGCGGACTATCAATGATAATAAAATCATAGGAAGATCTGACTGAGGAAATCGCCTCTCTCAGCAAACCTTCCGTGCCCGGTTCACGACGCACATCGACTTCGGCCAGATCTATATGGCTGGGTGCGAAAGCAAACGGGAGCTGTCGGCCGGATGAAAGTTCGGTGCCCTTGGGTAAGATCACATCAGCGAAGGGAACATCCTTGAGCAGTGATGCATCCAACGTACGACCATTGCGATATATGGGTACGATATCATTCCCTATGAGAGCCGAAGTCGCACTGGCCTGCGGGTCCGCATCAATGAGAAGTACCCTGTAATTCAGTCTTGTCAGCGCAAATCCGATGTTAAGAGCGCTGGTCGTTTTTCCAACACCGCCTTTCTGATTTGCGAAGGTTATAACTCTTGTATCCTGCGGCTTGCGTTCTGCCAGCGCCTGGAGTTCGGTTGTGACATCCTGAGGTATGGATTGTTTTCCGTTCTCCCATCGCGAAATCGTATGCCGATCATAATTACGTTGCAGTCGCTCATTGAGGAGATCTTTTAACTGGGTTTGCGATAAACCAAGCTGGGCGCGGATAGATTTGAAGGCGGACATAGAGAGCCTCGCATGCCGTGAGAATAATCCGACTTCACACCATCAACACTCAACAGTCAACACTCAACAGTCAACACTCAACAGTCAACAGGCCGCGTCAGGTTGGCAAAAGCAGTCGGGGGCCTTATGCCCTGCGGTGTATGCAGCCAGAAACGGAGTATTTTTTGTTACGACCGGGTATAAATTCTGGTGAACCGTCGACATAAGACTTAGGAAAAGAGAAAGTGCCTCTGTGGCTCATAAAGCTGACAGGTGCACGGTTTCTGAGACACCATTTACGATTGCGCAGAGCAGCGGACAACGCGATACCCCTGCGGTGAGCTGGGATATGAGGCTAGTCGCTGGTACGGGTTTGTCGGCGTTTAATGGCCTGTCCTGATATGGCCTGCTCTTTTAAACAAAGACATTACATATAAATATCTTGGACTTATTATTTATCTTTTTTTTGATTAAGAAAATCCATTATTGCCTTGGCGCATCGACGTGATGCGCCTGTTTTCATCTGGCCTAATGTGCGTTCAGCCATTTCTTTTTGTAAATCCCGGTAAAGATAATGGCGCGATGGAGCCGCGCGTATTGCGGCCATAAGATCTTTCGGATCATCAACCACATCACCATACTGCCAATGCCGAAAAAATGGATTGTCGCGCCATTCAACCCGCGCGGTATTCAGGAACACGCAAGGCCGTGGGCGCATCAGGAATTCATAGATTTGACTGCTCAGGTCCCCAACGTAAATATCCGCAGCCGTCGTGTATGTCATATCCAGTAGTTTTTTGGAGCGTGTATCAATCAATATGTTGGGTCTGCTTTTCATTTCCAGAAGTCTGGGGGCAATACCATAACTACGCCGATACATTTTGATGTGTGGCGCGACAATCAGATTGAAATCATTTTGTCTTCTGAAACCTTCCAGCATGGGGCCAAGAAACCTTGGCATGGAATTAAATCCGGTCTCGTAATGTGGGTTGTATATGACGATAGGTTTTTTATTTGGAAATAATGATTTATTCCGATCATGCCATCCCTCGCACATGTCATATTTCACGTAGCCAGTAACGGCATGGCCATCGGGTCGTATGAGTTTTCGTGTCAGGAAATCATCGGCCTTCTGTTGTCCGGAGACCAGGACCAGATCGAAATTCGGCATGAGTTCATCGGTGGGATTCTTACGATCACCAGAACCATGCGGGTTTAAAATGAGTTTGGGATGGGTAACACCAAAATCACGCAGCCATGCCGCCGTATTTTCAACGGCAACTATAGCGTCGTATTGATTCAGTTCTTCAGCATTGTATTTCATAATATGGGGCTTAAGAAGCCCCGCTTTTTTTATGGATTGTGCAATAGTAATAAAAGGAGATCTGCGCAGTCTTTTATATGTTATTTTTTTTGTATTCGCGCCACGTTCCAGGGATTTTAAATGAGGCAGGCACGCCGGGTCATTATAATAGATTACAATCTCGACATTCGGATAATGAGACAGTTCGGCCGCTATTGATGCGCCATGATAGCATTGGTAGGCTTCGGCAATGTAAAGAAATGCAACTTTCATAATAGCGGAAATAGCCTTCTCTATCGACGCGGTAAATCATAGTGACCATCCAGAATGGATGGAGACCATTTAGCTGGAATAGGTTGTTATGAGATTCTGGTCCAGTAGGCAGAGCCATTTCATATGGAGTGGCCTGAACATAAACTGATCGGGTAGATCCAGCTTATGTTTGGCTCGATATGTGGTCATGAAGCCTGTTGCGACCCTGCATGATTGTCTATCGCCATGAATTTTACATCGCACGGAAATATATAAAATATATATATTCCAATATGTTGCAAAGTTCGGCAACGCTATGTCCTGCGTCCCTCCCCAAATCACTCGGGTAAATTGACTGGCCTTTCCCCCTGCCAGATCATTGGATAACGCCTGGGTAGAGCTTCTACCCTATGGATTAACCATGCGGCTGCCGTGCGCTGATGGGGGTTCTTCTGAAGCGGGTTATCCCTGCTCCGATATCTAGAACATACCGTCTGTGCTGAATACCGGTTCGCTCTCGGCGGGAGCGGATTCCAGACCTTCCAGAATATCCTGTGCAATCTGGATAAGGGGAGCGAGGGAAAGTTCTGGTTTCAGGGTGGCCAGAATACCATATTTCTGGGCCTTGTCCGCGAGGGTAACGAATAATTCGCGATCTTCCAGGGCGACAACCCCTGTATCCAGAGTGTTCGCTTTCATGATCATTGACCAGAGGCTCTGATGCTTGGCCAGAGCTTTTCTGCGCACATTCTGGTCTGGACTGGAAGCCGCGGCTTCAAGCTCATCGATAAGCAGTCTGAAACATGCCGCGTCGGCTTCCCGGCCTGTCAGGGAAGATTGCGCAATGCTCTGATAGGCTTTCATCGCGGGGTGAATCATCATCGCACCATCTGCCGTCCGTTATGGAATACCGTCTTACACGTAACAGGTATTTTATACCTGACTGACAACCCTGACCAGCCCTTCACCAAACCATTAATATGATATCGTACCGATACACATTGAAAGAACAGTTCTGTCCGAAACCAATAAAAGAGACGGAAGTAAAATCTTCTCAAGGGGCCTGCCGGGAGCATCTGAGGAGGGGCCGCCTGATCATACAGGTCTGGAACCTGTCAGGATGTTGGTGCCAGCAGGGAACGGACGCCAGAAATCCTCGGTTATTTCATAAGGTTTATGGTGCGCGTCAGCATGGTGCGGGTGATTTGCAGGGTGTTGAGGTTGGCTTCATATGAATGCTGGGCTTCATGCGTATCCATGATTTCCATCATCGAATTCACATTCGATACCTTCACATAGCCTTTTGAATCCGCAGCTGGATGCGAGGGGTCATACCGTGTCTCAAAGGGGGTATTATCGTGCCCGATTTCCTTGATCTTCACGGTGGAGGTGCCGCTTGCGTGGTCTAGACTCTCCTTGAATGTAACCGTTTTGCGTCGATACGGGTCGGCTCCGGGCGTTGAGCCGGTCGTGTCCTTATTGGCAAGGTTTTCCGCGGCGATGCGCAACCGCTCCGACTGCGCGCGCATGCCGTCGGCGGATACTTCCAGGGTATTTGAGAAGTCCATATCCCGTTCCCGCTATTAAGAGGACGTTCCCAGCGCTGTCGAGAACATCGACATGTAACGCGTGTACACCGTTGTTGCGAAAAGCTGGTCGTCGTTGGTGGAAGCTATCTTTTCCAGCTCGTCCTCAAGCGTGACCTCGTTCTTGTCTGGCGATGTGCTGCTATTGGACCGGTCCGTCCGGGTGGGTTCCACGTGTCCTGCCATATGCCCCGGCTCGGTCTGGGCAAGCATCATGGTCATCTGGTTTTGCAACACACCCTGGAACGGGGCGCTGTCCTTTGGCACGTAACCGGGCGTGTTCGCATTGGCGACATTGCCGGCAAGCGTGGATTCACGGCTTTCAAGCCAGTTCATCCTGCGCTCGGCCAGATTGAACAGATCCGTTCCACCATGGGCTGATCCCGCAGCGGATGACAAGGCTTCCAGCATACGATGTCGGCTCCTTTCCGTTCCAATCCGATGCCCGCGATGGTATCGGCGCAACATGCTTTGGTTGCAAGGATAGCGATCAATTGATCTGATAGCCATAGTTTCCTGAAAGACGCAAGATTATCGTCAAATTCATCACCATCGAGCCATGACATTCAGCCCTCCCGACGTTATGGCTAATCAGGTTCGCAACTGACACGGGTCATTTGCATGGGCGGTAATGGGGACTGGCAATCCGAGATGGGCGATAAGCTCCTGGCTGCCGCAGCGATGGTGGTTATGATCATATGGAGTATTCTGGCGCGCGATAGCAGGGTTTCCACTGCCGGTATCTGCGTGGCGATCTGGTTTCCGGTCTCGATACTGTTTTATCGGACCCTGTTGCGCTGGTTGCCGGTCATCGGCGGAATACGGGGCAGGCCGACTGCCGCGATACCCCAATGGAAACGGGAAATAACGGCGGCCTGCCTTCTTACCGCGTCCCTCGCCATCGCGTTTCTGGCCTGTATGCCCCCGCTCGCGGCGTCAGCCGATATTATTGCGCTCAATTTTGCCTGTCTGGCGGCCCTTCTGGATCGCCGGGAAGGCTGGCTACCCAATTATGTCCTGATTCCCATGCTTCTGACGGGTCTGCTGGTCAGCCTGATGCGGGACAACCCGAACGGGGCCATTCTTGGGGCCACGGTCGCATGGGTGGCAACGTCACTGGCCCTTGTTTTCATCTCCATTTCACTCCGGGCCAATTTTCTATCGGGGGGAGATCTCACCATGGCGGCCGCCTGTGGCGCGTGGGTAGGGGTCGAGAATATATCGACTTTTCTTCTTGTTACCGCGTTCCTGCATTGGCTGTTCTGTATCGCCATGCGTCATTTCCGCATTCAGGCGACACGGCCTGTCTATCTCCACGGGCCTGATAGCGCCTGGGTTCAGCCCATGGGGCCATCATTCGCGCTGAGCCTGGCGCTGACCCTGCTGGCGCAGAACATGCCCCATTTGGCCGGGTGGAAATACTTTATTCCGGGCTATTGAACCGTCATTTGGCAGGTCTAAGCCTTATTGGGGCTCTGCGTTTGACGTGACCTTGAGTGGTGCACCATCACGCTTCGTCAGCAAATTGAACACCGGCCCACTATCATCCATCTGCCGGTTACCAATCCGGCTGGCGATCCAGTCCAGCGTGGAAAGATCTTCCGCCTGAGTGGCGTCCGACGCCAGGCGCAGGGCCAGATTCTGCTGTGCTTTGGTCAGATCGCCCTGTTGTGGGATTTCGGCGACCACCATCTTGCGCACTTCGTTTGTCGCGGCCCCCCATTGGCCGTTCCCTTCATAAATGCGGGCACTCATGTCAAGAGAAGCCACATTCGTATCCCCCTTGAGGAGGGAAAGGGTCGCGGCCTGATTTCCACTCGTCAGGGCGATCCGGGCCTGTATCCTGCGTCTGTCCCCCTTTATGTCATCGGAAAGGCCGGATCATCCGTTCTTTCCAGTGCCTCTGTCGCCTCCTGTGGCAGTTGGCGCTCGATATCGGCGCTGGCCAGCCCCTCTCCGGCAAGGGCGCGCAGGGGGGCGGAATCAAGCATCGGGATCGCGTCGGAAAAAGCCTGGGCGGCCTCATCTGGCAAGCCGAGTGAAAGCAGCATTTTCCCGTAGGCCAGCAGAATTTCAGCCTTTTGCGTTCCTGGCGGCAATTGGGGCACATGTGAGCGCAGCATGGCCGCATCATGCAGGAGATTGTCCTTGTCCGTCTCCTTCGCGCCGGCGCTGGCTATCTTGGCCAGGGTCTGGAACAGGAGCGGCATGACCACGCTACCCAATGCCGGCGGATAGGCCGTCTGCGCGCGGTCAATGGCGGCAAGGGCGTCGCTCCACTGGCCTGTGCCAGATAGGCGTCAGCCTGAAGAAGGCGTACGGTCGCTTCCCGGCCTGCCAGACGGGCATCGGGATGATGGAATCAAGCGCATTGGCCGCGGCGGCGGACGAGATGCTGCCATCCGCCAAGTCCAGCGAGGTAACCTGCTCAAGCGCTTTCTCGGCAACGAGCGGGTTCTTGTCCGTCGCAAGCTTGTGGAAAGCCGCATGGGCCTGATCGCGTTTGCCCATGCGCAGCTCACGGAACGCAGTGGCAAGCTGGTAGGGAGAGCCGGGCGGCATCTCATTCAGTGCGATCAGATCCTCTTCCGATCCGTAGCGCCCGATCTCCTCGGCGACGCCGGGAAGAATGGTTTCGCTTACGGGCAGGGGATAATTTTTCAGCCGGGTGAAATCCCGCGCAAGCAGATGGGCCGCTTCCGCGTCATGGCCGCCTGTGGAAATGAAATAAAGCCCGCGCCATACCTGTGTGGCGCGCTGCTGGCTGTCCGGCCATGGCCCCTTGAGCAGGGAAGCCCCTTCCGTGTTGCCGCTCAGCAGTTCGGACGCGGCCAGAAGGAATTTGACATCAGGCCGTGAAATTTCTTCGGGGTCGTCTTCAAGAGCGACGGTCAGGATACCGCGCGCCTCCACGAAACTCCCGAGACTGAACGCCGCCTGAGCGGCTTCGAGACGGCGGGCGAAACGCTGCGCGGGTTCTGAATCCGCGGCCGCTATGATCGCGTTATGGAAACGTTTTTCCAGTGCCTGGTCTGTCAGGTTCCGCAGCCCGAGCCATTTCAGGTCAACATCGCTGGCATAGACGGCCGCCCCGCTATCGGAAATGGGTTTGCCGGAACGGTTCAGGAGCGCGCCCTCGGACGTCGCCCGCATACCGATGTCGGGAGATTTGACGGCGATGATGACGCCTTCCGTCGTGGGCCATACGTCATACCCGTCTCCCTTGCGGGGAGAGAGGATGCCGCCGTCATCCGTGGCGGATGTCCCGACAAGAAGGGGAACGCCGGACGCCGGATCCTTGATCGAGAGGACACGCCCCGGATGGCGCATCGGATAGAGGAGGCCGTCGCTGGTTGGCCGTGGTTGATGACGCGCCTGTCTCCGTAATCGTTTCCCGGCGGTAGCTGATCCCCCAGCACCCAGCCTTCGGCCTGCTGTGACAGGTAGAACTGGCGGTTGTCGGGCAGGCGCACCTGGATGAGTGTCGCATCAGGCAGGGTTGTTACGGTGAGTGTCGAGAAAATGCCATCTCCGCGCAGGGCGCTGACATCCATTGGCTCGGCATTGTCCACGACGATGACAAAGCTGTTGCCGCTCTGGAAACCCGCTATCCCCATGTCGGGCGGAAGCGGGATCAGGATACGGCTGGTGGAAGGCGCGCTCTGGTCCGGTCCCGTCGCGACGGAAGCGGGCG
>NZ_BAIO01000002.1 GCF_000613305.1 Komagataeibacter kakiaceti JCM 25156 | reverse complement strand
CTGCGGGTGTCACGCTGAGCGATGTGGACATCTATCACAGCGACTGGGCTGTGGCGGGAGTATCCGGTCTTGAATAAACCCACCAACCCGCCCGGCATGGCGCCGGGCACGCCGCCAATCCTGCAACTGCGCGGCATCGCCAAGCTCTTTCCCGGCGTCGTGGCCAACAAGGACGTGGATCTTGATGTCTGGCCGGGCGAAATCCATGCCCTGCTGGGTGAAAACGGGGCGGGCAAGTCCACGCTGATGAATGTCGTGACCGGCATCTACCAGCCGGAGGAAGGCGAGATCATCCTCGATGGCTATGGCCAGACCTTCTCCTCCCCGCAGGATGCGATCCGCGCGGGCATCGGCATGGTGCATCAGCACTTCAAGCTGGTGGAAGCCTTCAGCGTGGCCGAAAACATCCATCTGGCTGGGACGAAGCGCCCCGCATCGCGTCACCCGCCGTCATGGAAGCCCGCACGCGCGAGATTTCGGAACGCTTCGGCTTTCCCGTCCGGCCCGATGCGCGTGTATGCGACCTGTCGGCGGGCGAGCAGCAGCGTGTCGAGATCCTGCGCGTGCTGGCGCGCAAGGCCCGCCTGCTGATCATGGACGAACCCACCGCCGTCCTGACGCCGGAGGAGACGCAGGAACTCTTCCGCGCGCTGCGCGCGTTCCGGGCGCAGGGCAACGCCGTCATCATCATCAGCCACAAACTTGATGAAGTGATGGAGATTTCGGACCGGGTGAGCATCCTGCGGCGCGGGCGCAAGGTCGGCACGTTCAATACGGCGGACTGCACGCCCTCCATGCTGGCCGCGACCATGGTGGGCCGTGACATTGTCCGGTGCAACATGCGCACCCGCCCCGAAGGGGCCGCCCCGATCGCCACCACGCCGATCATGCAGTTGCGCAATGTCACCGTGCGCGATGACCGGGGCGTGGACACGCTGCGCGATGTCAGCCTTGACCTGCATGGCGGCGAGATTCTGGGCATCGCGGGCGTGGCCGGTAACGGACAGCGCGAACTGACGCATGTGCTGACCGGCCTCATGGCCCGCACATCGGGCGAGATCGTGCTTGACGGCAGTCTGGTCTCCCGCGCGGATCCGGCCCTGTTCGCGGCGGCGGGCGTGGGCCACATCCCCGAGGACCGGTTGCGCAGCGCGCTTGCGCCCTCGCTGTCGATCACGACCAACATGGCGCTGCGCGAATATGTCCATGCCCCCATCGGGCGGCACGGCCTGTACGACGCCGCCGCCGCCAGCGCGCTGGCGGGCGAGATCGCGGAACTGGCGCAGGTCACCATTCCCGATTTCGCCATGCCGGTGCGCAACCTGTCGGGCGGTAACCAGCAAAGGCTGGTCGCCCGGCGTGAAATCCGCATCGCCAGCCGGGTTCTGGTCGCGGCCTATCCCGCGCGCGGGCTGGATATCGGGGCCATCGCCACCATGCTGGGCTACCTGACCGACCTGCGTGACCAGGGGGTGGCCGTTGTCTTCATTTCAGAGGATCTGGAAGACCTGCTGAATGTATCGGACCGGATCGGGGTCATGTTCCATGGCCGCCTCATGTCCGTGATCGAGGCCGAGGGGGCGGACATCGCCACAATCGGGATGCTTATGGGGGGGCGCGAGCCGACCGACATGCAACCAGGAGCAGCACAGTAATGGCCACACGTGCATTCCAGCGCCTGCCAACGGCGCCCGCGGGGCGGATTCTCGCCCTCCGGCTGGTGGCGATCATCGTGTCGCTGTTCATCATCGCCGGGGTGCTGGCGCTGGCCGGGCACAGCCCGCTCATGCTGGCGCAACTGATCCTGCGCTCCACACTGGGTTCACGCTTCGGGCTGGAGGATCTGGCCCTGTTCATGTGCCCGCTGCTGCTGACCGGCGCGGCGGTAACCGTATGCGGCACGATCGGCCTATGGAATATCGGGGCGGAGGGCCAGTTCTACGCTGGCGCCATCGCCGCGACCGGCGTGGCGCTGGGGCTGCATGGCCCGGCGCTCGTGCTGCTGCCGCTCATGACCATCGCGGGAATTCTGGGGGGCATGGCGTGGATCGCGGTGCCGACTCTGGCGCGTGCCTATGCCGGGGTGAATGAGATCATCACCACCCTGCTGCTCAACTTCATCGCGTCGCTCCTGACATATTACCTGACCACCGGCCCATGGCGGGACCGGATCAGCGGGGCGCAGGTCTCCACCCAGCGGATTCCGGTTTCCATTCCCGAAATGTGGGGCATCGTGCACTGGGGCTTCCCGGTGGCCATCATGATCGTGATCGGGCTGGCGCTGGTGCTGTCGCACACCCGCTGGGGGTATGAAATCCGTATTGGCGGGGCGAACCCGGAAGCGGCGCGCTATGCCGGGATTCCGGTGCAGTTGCGCATCATTTCGGTCATGCTGCTTTCGGGCGGGCTGGCGGGACTGGCGGGCATGTTTGAAGTGGCGGGCACGGTCCACCGCCTGCAGGGCGGCATGGCCAATAATTTCGGCTATCTGGGCATTGTGGTGGCGGTGCTGGCGCGGGGGTCGTGCCTGAACGTGATCCCGGCCGCCCTGCTTATGGCGCTTATCCTTGATTCCGGCATTGTCATGCAGACACAGCAGCTTTCGGCTTCGGTCATTCTGGCCATTACCGGGCTGATCCTGTTCATGATCGCGATCGGGGATGAACTGGCGCATTACCGGCCTGTGGCCAAGGTGGCGACGGGGGGGAAACTATCATGATCACATTGCTGACAGGCATGCTGGCCACCGCCGTGCTGGCCGGTGGCGTGCTCGCCCTTGCCGCGCTGGGGGAAGTCCTGGCCGAACGGGTGGGCGTAACCAACCTGGGCGTGGAAGGACTCATGGCGCTGGGGGCGGTTACGGCCGTCATCACCGTCTTTTCCATTCACTCCCCATGGGTCGGGCTGCTGGCCGCCATTCTGGTGGGCGCGCTGGGGGGCATGGTATTCGCCTTTGGCGCCGTGGTGATGCGGGCCAACCAGGTGCTGTGCGGTCTGGCCACCACCTTCATGGGGCTGGGGCTGTCCACCGCGCTGGGGCATAATTACGCGGGGCAGCCGGTGGATGCGATCTTCGGGCATGTCAACATCCCGCTGCTTTCCGCCATTCCGGTTATTGGCCCGGCCCTGTTTGGCCAGAACATCCTGATCGTGCCGATCTACGTGCTGCTGCCGCTGCTGGTGCATTTCGTGATGTTCCGCACACGCCATGGCCTGAACATGCGCGCGGTGGGGGAAAACCCGGCGGCGGCGGATGCGGCGGGCATCCCCGTCATGGCCATGCGGTTCTGGTACGTCACCCTTGGCGGGGCGTTCGCGGGCATGGCGGGCGGCTACCTGACGCTGACCTATGTGCCGGTATGGTCCGAAGGCATGGTGGCGGGACGCGGCTGGATCGCGCTGGCGCTGGTCATCTTCGCGGGCTACCGGCCGGTTATCGTCACACTTTCAGCCCTGCTGTTCGGGCTGGTTACGGCGCTGTCCTTTGTCGGGCAGGCGCATAACTGGCCGATTGATCCGCGTTCCTGAACATGCTGCCCTATCTGGGCACGATGGCCTTCATCATCGTGCCCGTGGTTGTCTGGCACCGCATGCGCCGCATCATGCCGCACCCGCCGCGCTGGCGCAGCCCTATTATCGCGACGTGCGCTGAAGCCTTCGTAACCCCTGCATCACGGGCGGGTTCCCGACCCGTGATGCAGGATATCGGCCGAGATATGGCGTGCGTAGCCCGCGGAATCGAGCTGTCGGGAAACAGGCCCAGCAGCTTGAGTTCATCCACATAGCGCGCGATCTGGGTTTTCAGGTCGTTGCCAACGGGGCTTATGCCCAGTACCTCGTGGCGCATCATCTGCAGGATCTCGTCCTGCCGCATGCCCGCCACCCGGCCATCAAGCAGGGTCGCGGCCTCGGGCATGTGGGCGGGAAGCCAGCGGGCGGCATTGTACAACGCCAGCACCAGCGCCACGGCGGCGGGTGGCGTCTGCTGCAGCAGATCCGTCGAGACGCCCAGCGCGAGATTGGTGCGGCGCGCGTACAGGCCGTTCACGCTATTGACCAGTTCGACCAGACCCAGCGCCGGGTTGCCCAGCAACTGCCACGCCAGCGGATCGTGCAGCGCCACGGCATCGACTTCCGGCCAGCAGGGCGTCATCAATCTGGTCAGGCGGCAGAATGACCCAGTTCGGGGCGGTATCGGGGTTCAGGCCCTTGCGCCGCAGGATGACGGAAAAGAACAGGCGATCGGCCATATCCGCATTCAGCACGGCAATCCGGTGCCCGACGAGATCCTCGATCTTGGCGATTCTGAGCCTGCGGCGCACCAGCAGGCGGAACGTGCCCGCCTGCAACCCCATGACAAGCCGGGCCGGCAGATCCGCATTCGCCTGAAAGGCCTGCAACCATGACAGCAGCGGCGCCACCGCCGCCATGCACCGCCCGGCCTGAAGATCGGCAATGGCGTCCCGCCCTGTCAGCACCCCTTCGCGCAGATGCACGTCCAGCCGGTACTGTGAAAAGAAATCCTGCCTGAGCGCCACGTTATACAGCGTTGAAGTCGTGACATAAGGCCATGACAGGGTCAGGTCATGGGGTTCGCCATCCAGCAGGGCATCATCACGCCGGACAATACGGGCCTGCTGGCGGCTTTGCAGCCATTGCGCGCCCACCATGGCGCACCCCGCCGCGGCCAGCAGCGGCATAACCACGCGACGGCGCGGCAGCAGCCGCTTCCCGTCCCTGTTCTCTTCTACCATTAGCTGCGGTTTCTCCTGCCCTGCGAAGGTGTTACCGTTCTTTTACCCGGTATGGCCCCCCTTATTTCCCTTTTTGAAAAAAAAGTTCAAAAGAGGGGTTTACGCCTCCCCATCCGTATGGCTATAAGCTGCTCAACGCTGATCCCGAATAGCTCAGTTGGTAGAGCAAGCGACTGTTAATCGCTGGGTCGTAGGTTCGAGTCCTACTTCGGGAGCCACCTTTCCTTAAAATAGAATATGGCGCGACAGGGCCACCATTCAGACTTCGATCCGAAGCTGGAATGGTGCCTTCATGGCTGTGGTCGCATGGCGAGGATGGGGATAATAGCCCCCATGCCTCCTTATGAGACTGTCTGCAAAGCCTGCTCAGGGATATTCCGCGAATTGCAGGAAGGCTTTGCCGCCATTTAACGAAAATCCGCCCTGAATTTCGTAACGGCGGCCTGTGCGCAGGCTTCGTCCTTCTCCCCGCCCGGCGCGCCCGAAACGCCGATACCACCCAGCACGGCATGATCGGATACGCGGCGCAACGTGACCCCGCCCGGCACGAACAGCACCTCCGGAATGGTGTTGAGCGCGCCATTGGCCGGGCCTGTCACCTTGGCCGCGATCAGTTCGCTGGTCGTATCCATGTTGAAGGCCAGACCATAGGAATAGGCCGTATAGGCCTTGCGATACGACACTGACAGCGATTGCAGCGGCACGCTGTCCCCCTTGATTACGGCCTGCTGGTGGCCGGTCGTATCCACAACCGTGGCGGTAACGGAATACCCCTGCGCGGCGCAGGCGCGCACGGCTTCGGCGGCCAGTTGCCCGGCCGTGGACCAGTCCAGTTTCGCTGTCGTGACAATATGGCTCTGGGCATGCGCATGACCACCTGCCACGAACCCCGCAAGGACAATGGCATTACGTAACAACCGATGTGAAAACATCTCCGGCCATTCCCTGTTGTGGTGCCACATGATGCAGAACAGTCCTGACCCCACGCAACCACAAAAGCCGCCTGTTCCGCCCCCTGCCGGTCACAACAAGGCGTGAAGTCCGCCCCGCCCATGCCCGCATCCGGAACCGGGGAAGGAAATAATCACGCAGCCGCACGGCATATGCCCGGAAAGCCCGGCCACAACGCAGAACCGTATCCGTAAACCAGCGTTACAGACTTTCTTTCCCCGCGCGGATGTTTCCATTCCGGGCAGGCGACAGAGCCGTGCGGAAATGGCAGGAAAGCATGCACAGCCTGTCATATATTGCATATATTTCACAACTTAACAAAAATAAACTTCCGTGCCGGAATTTTTATATATCATATGTGAGATATAAATAAGGAAGAATGCAATTTGTCAGACATTACGGCACTTGTTCTTGACGTTGGCCTGTTTGTTATTTTCCCGTGGGGATTGTGGCGGTTGCTGCACCGGGCGATACCTATTGTCGTCCTGCCGATCCTGCTCGGGATCATACTGGCCGTCATGCATGCGCCGGTGCAACGGTTCGGCATTCCGTCCGTTCTGGGCAACAACATAGGCTGGCTGGCCGTACTGGTGCTGGCGTTCACCGCCGGGCTGGAAATGTGGCAGGATCCGGATGTCCACCCTTCCGCCCATACCATCCCCTCCCCGCCACTGGGGCGGCTGCTGGGGGGCGCGCTGGTCGCCCTGGGGGGACCGTTCCTGCTCGGGTCCGTCTGTGTCTATTATTTCCTTCTGCCGCTGCATGGGTGGCAGCCGCCGCATGTCGGGCCGCTGATCGGGGCAATGTCGATCGGGCTGTGCATCGCCGTCAGCGCGCTGCCCGTGCTGATCGGGATCGTGCGTGAACTGGACCCGGTCCAGCGTTCCATCGGCCAGCTTGCGCTCAAGCTGGCGGTAGTGGATGACGCGGCGCTGTGGATCGGGCTGGTGGCGCTCCAGTTCATGGCGCGCGGTTCCGCCGCCCTGCACGGATGGACCGGACTGGAATTCGTGGCGGTCGCGCTGCTGGTCGCGCTGGCCATAGCCAGCAACTGGGCCACCCGCCACATGCCCAATCCCCCCGCCTGGGCATATGGGCGGCGGTGCCGGTCTATCTGGCCGCCGGATCATGGGCCAGCATGCAGCTTGGCCTGCATGAACTGATCGGGGCCTATTTTGCCGGTGCCCTCATGCCGCCCCGATGGGTCGCGCGCCTGCCGGTGGAACGGGTGGGCACGTTCTCGCTTATCTGGCTGGCGCCGATGTTCTTTGGCCATAGCGGACTGCACATCAATGGCGATGCGCTGACATGGCCCTCGGTCACGGCATCGCTGCTGCTGGTTGTCATTTCCGTGCTGGCCAAGATGGGATCGGTCTATCTCTTCCCGCCCGCCCCGAACCTGACACGGCGACAGGCGCTGGGCATGGGCGCGCTTTTGCAGTGCAAGGGACTGATGGAAATCGTGGCGGCCACCATCCTGCACGCGCAGGGCATGCTGTCGGATTTCGCCTTTGCCTCGCTCATGGTGCTGGCGGTGATCTCCACGGCGCTGACCGGCCCGCTATTCCGCCTGCTGGCCCCGCGCACGGGCGATGGACGCGCCACCGCCTGAAGGAAAGGCCGGGTGCCTGATCCCCACTTTCATTCAGGGGTAATGTCATCCAGCCGGTCCAGCTTCCATAGGGCGGGAAACATCCGTATCCACAGGGCGGTCACGACCAGCGTGCCCACACCGCCCAGCGCCACGGACCCGACCGGCCCGATCAGGCTGGCGACCATTCCGCTCTCGAACTCGCCAAGCTGGTTGGAGGAGCCAAGGAACAGCATGTTCACGGCGGAAACCCGCCCCCGCATGCTGTCGGGCGTGCGCAGTTGCACCAGCGCCCCGCGCACCACCACGCTGACCACGTCCGCGCCCCCCAGAACGGCAAGCGCCACGATGGAAACCGCCATGGACCGCGACAGGGCGAAAATAATGGTCGCCACCCCGAACAGGGCCACCGCCGCGAACATGCGCGCCCCCGCATGGTGGTTGAGCGGCCGCCATACCAGCAGCAGCGAACACAGCACCGCCCCGACGGCTGGCGCGGCCCGGAGCAGGCCAAGCCCCAGTGGACCGGCATGCAGGATGTCACTGGCATAGACCGGCAGCATGGCGGTCGCCCCGCCCAGCAGCACCGCGAACAGATCCAGCGAGATCGCCCCCAGCATATCGGGCCGGGCACGCATGAAGTGCATGACCTCCACAAAGGCCGCGCGGGAAAGCGGGGCACGCGCACGCGGCGTGAACGCAAGGCGGATCCGCAGCGTGCCAATGCACGCACACGCGAACCCGGCGGCGCAGACAAGGTAGCATACCCCCGCCCCCGCCCCATACAGCAGACCGCCCACCGATGGGCCGGTCACCGCCGCGGCCTGGAATAGGGAGGAAGAGACCGCCGCCGCGCGCGGGAACATGTGGGCGGGCACAAGGGCGGGCAGGAAGGTCTGCTGGCACGGCATCTCGAACGCGCGCGCCGCGCCGAATATGATGACCAGCACATAGATCATCCATGGCGTTGTCCAGCCCCCCAGCGCCCCGATGGCCATGAACAGCGCCGCGACCGCCTCGATACACTGGCACGTCACCACAATGGCCTGCCGGTTGAAGTAATCCGCCGCATGACCCGCGGGCAACAGCAGCCCGACCATGGGCAGGAACTGCGCCAGCCCCACCAGCGCCAGCGCGGTGGTGCTGTGGGTCAGCGCATAGATCTGCCACCCCACCGCCACCGCCTGCACGCAGGCGGAAAAGGACGAAGCCGTACGCGCGGCCAGAAACGCCACAAGGCCCGGATTATGGCGAAGGGAATCGGGCCGGACGGGCGGTTGGCTCCCGCTGGCGGCAGGCGAATGGGGGCTGAAGACATAATCTCTGCATCCTAGCAGCAGCCATGGCGGATTTCCTACGCTTCCCCGCTTAAAAATTCTGTTCCCGCGTTTGCAAATCCGCCCCAACACGGGCAAAAGCTGTTCCATGACAGACCCCGCCAGACATGCCGCCACCGCCGCCCCGCAGGGGGACGCGCGCGACTGGCTCGATATTCGTGCCGGTACGGTCGTGGCGGCCCTGCCCGTGCCCGAGGGGCAGCCGCACGCCTTCTGGCTGACCATTGATTTCGGCCCCCATATCGGGACCCGGCATTCGGTGGCGCGGGTCGGTCGTCGCTACAGTCCTGCCCGGCTGATCGGGCGGCAGGTCTGCGCGGTCATCAACATCCCGCCCCGGCAGGTCGGAACCTTCCGCAGTGAAGTGCTGACGCTGGGCATGCCCGACAGTAATGGAGAAGCCATCCTGATCCGCCCGGATGGCCGTGTTCCCGATGGAGGAAAACTTTTCTGATGGCTACAAGCTACGCAACCGTAACATGGGACCAGCTGCACCGAGATGCGCGCCAACTGGCCAGCACGCTGATCACCCGTGGCCCCTTCAAGGGAATCGTGGCCATCACGCGCGGTGGCATGATCCCCGCCGCGATCATCGCCCGTGAACTGGACTGCCGCCTGATCGAGACCGTCTCCGTCGTGACCTACGACGAAGAAAAAATGGGCCAGCCCAACGTGATCAAGAAACCCGAAGCCGCCGGTGACGGGGAAGGCTTCGTGATCATTGATGACCTGGTGGATTCCGGGGTCACGGCCCAGCTCGTGCGCCAGATGCTGCCCAAGGCGGTGTTCGCCTGCCTGTACGCCAAACCCGCGGGCCGTCCCATCACGGATCTGTTCGTGGTGGAAGTGCCGCAGGACACATGGGTACTCTTCCCGTGGGACACCGCGCCGCTGTTCATTCCGCCGCTGGCCAGCAAATCGGCCGGGGAAGAGTGATTTCCTCCTCAACACGAGGTATTGTTGACCGCGCCCGCCGCCATGACTTGCCGCGGAGGTGACGGGCGCGGTATTTTTTTGCAAGAATGTGCTTGCCAGCGCGGCAGTTGCCACATAGGTTCCCGCTCGTGGTCGCGGGGCGTGGCGCAGCCTGGTAGCGCGCGTGTTTTGGGTACACGAGGCCCCCGGTTCGAGTCCGGGCGCCCCGACCATATCCAGGGAGACGAGATGTTGTTACGAGCCCGGATTTACAGAAAGTCGAAGCCCTCCACCCAGTCGGGTCAGGCTGGCACCCACACATGGGTGCTGGAATATGGGCAGAACCGGCCCCGCCATGTCGATTCCCTGATGGGATGGACCGGCTGTGCGGATACGCCCTCACAGGTGCGGCTCCAGTTCCCCGATCAGGATAGCGCTGTGGCCTACGCGACCGAGGAAGGCATCCCCTTCGATATCGAGATCCCGCCCCCCGCATCCGCCGCGCCAAAGCCTATGCCGATAATTTCCGTTATGATCGTATCCAGAACTGGACGCATTAAGCGCCATCTGGCACAACGACATGCCACGCGCCCTTAGCTCAGTCGGATAGAGCAACAGCCTTCTAAGCTGTGGGTCGCTGGTTCGAATCCAGCAGGGCGCGCCAGTTTTCAAGGGGTTAGCCGCTTTGGCGCTTGCCCGGCCTGCTACATGTCATGGCTCGTGGCGGGATCGACCTGCGCTGGTCGACCCCGCGTAACGATGGCCCGGTGTTACGTCGCCACCCTTACTCCCAATGCTGTTACTGGCTAAACCATCTGCGCAGATGGCGCAGGTTGCAGGTATTCCTTCTATATTTTATCTCGGGCTCCGCGATCATGGCGTGGATGACCATCATGCCCGAAATCCCCCTCCCCTTGCAGTTCCAATAGCGATACTGAACCAATGGCGACCGGTCACATGACCAAGGGTGCAAATGACCGCCTCCCATATTGAAAAGCGGGGCGCGGTCTTTCTGCCTGTCCGGCCTGAGATGGTGGAAGAAAAGCCTGACGGTCACGGATGGCCAGCCAGACCATTCGCCCCTGGCCCGACCAGCTGAATTGACGGTGTATTTGCGTACCGCAACGCATATCCAGCCTCGCAACCATATAGATTGGGGCGATGAGTACGGCTGGCACAATCGCCATGGTCTCTGCCCGTATCTGGAAGAACGGCGTTTCCTGATGCTTTTTGAAAAAAGCTTCACCAAAAACTTTCTTCTGGTTTAAAAATATTTCATAGGCAGATCATTAGCAAATATCCAAAAATAAATTCTAAATATTCTTCTTGTAAATGACGAGTATTTCCTTGCCCTGCCTGGCTTATAAACTTCAGCATAATTTCTATTTATTGCATCATACAATTTCTTTCTCACCGTTTCATTTTCATCACTATTCGCAGGTGCATGCGACATAATATACATCGGCTTCTGGCTCAGCACCTTGTCAATCTCCTGAGCCGGGTCCATGCCTGTCGATTTTTTTTCGATGTCGGAATGGAAATGTCCGGGAAAAGGATGGTCCGTCAATTTACAGAACTGGTAAAAATCATAGAATATGGTGGAACCATTATAGATAAACAGGCATCCCCTGTCTTTTGAAAGCACATTCAGGACTTCCCTGAATACTTTGCCATTCCCTTCTTCCTGCCGGTGTTTGAGAATAATCATCTGCCCCTGTATCGTTCCGGCAAGCAGCAGCAGCGGCAGCCAGACCTTGCCAACCGCACTGGTAAAAAGTGGAGCCGAGGCAATGGAAAGCGGCAGGAATGCCGGTATTGCATAATGATTATACCATCCACCAATTGATAAAATACCAACAATGGAAACAGCAGACCATGCGTTGAAAAACAGATCGCATTTTCTCTGCTCATCCGTTCTGTTTTTACAGATTACTTTTTGCAAAATTATATTTACGAACAGCGGCACCACAAGCAACAGCAGATTCATGCCGTTATGCATAAGGATGTTGGCCGGTTCCTTGCCGCGCTGGAATATGGAAACCATATTGGCGAACCACCACGCGTGCCCATACCCGCACAGACCGTAAATCCCGCCCACCAGTGCGGTTGGCAACAGGGCGATGGTGGCGAACGCAAGGGCGTATTTACAGATTTCCGGCCATGAAAACCCGTTTCTGGCCAATAGATAAAGCAGGTAAATACCAGCGAAACAGCCTTCAAACACGGTCGTATATTTTATCTGCATGGACAGGCCAAACAGAAGCATGGCAATGCAGGATTTCCTGATAATCCGGGCGTGGGAAATATTCCGCGCAATAATGATCTGGACAATGTGCAGCATCGCGTAACTGACAGGCAGATCATAAAATACCGGCGACTGGCCGCGTTCACCACCAGCAAGGTTGAGCCAGGCAATATAGATCAGCGCAACCACAAGCGCGCCAGCACGCGACGAGACGGTTCTGGCCATTTTCATGATAAGAAGGCTTGTCAGCCAGACGCTGATCAGTGCCCCCACCTGATAGGCCCAGACCCGATATGGGCCAAACAGATGGAAAAATTCGTAGAGTATAAAAAGACCTAAGGGCTTCCTGTCCCATATATCCACAAAAGGGATGGAACCATGAAGCATTTCCCCACCGACGAACAGGTAGAAGGCTTCATCAGTAGTAAAGACAGGATTTCCGAAAGACAGGAACCGACACAGAATACAAAAAACAAGACTTATGAAATAATATTCATAGGGTATGCGATTATAACTTCCTTTGTTTTTACCCATTATAAATCTCATAATCCGCTTAAATTCCACAATCCATGAATAAAAAGTAAAAAAATCGGCAGACCTGTCTTTATTTCTTACCCTTACCCCGCACGGAAAATATCCGTTTTTCTCATACGGGAAAAGCGGCACGGACCCGACAGGACCAATTTCCCGCATGCCCCATGCGCGCGCAAACATACCGGCCTGATTTACCCGACGCGAGAGAACGCCACGGGTTCCCGGAACGCACGCAATTCTTCCACCGGTTGCAGGAATTGCAAAAAAAGTCTCCGCCCGGCCCAGGGGAGTACGGTCCCTGTAAAAGACGTCAGCCAGCCTTTTCCTTGATCCCGGCGGAAACGGATTCCGATGGCGGCTCCACCGGTTTGCGGCCTGGCGCCACACGGCGAAACCAGGCAAAGACAGGACGCAGGCAGACACACAGCATGATCAGCGCCGCCACGTCGGCCGCCGCCGCCGCCCCCTCCAGATGCCAGGTCATGGTCATGCCATAGACCAGGGGCAGATAGGTCAGCGTGACGATGATCCGTCCCTTCAGCACCTGCGAAATCTGCCCCATGACCGTCAGCAACGGTTCCAGCGGCACCACGCCCAGCCCCAGAATGGCGCTCCCCAGCATCAGCATGATCAGATGGCGTCCACCGTGCCAGTGCACATGCAGCATCCATGTCAGCAGGGTATTGCCCACCGCCATCGCCACCCCCATGAGCACGACGGAAAACCCGGCAATCATGCAGAACAGCTTGATCGTCACGCGCTTGATGCCATACCAGTCCTGCTTTTCACGCAGGCGGATGAATTCGGGGTAAAGGGCCGGCATCATAAGCTGCGCGGGCTTGGCGATCCCTTCGCCAATCTGGCGGGAAACGCGGTACACTGCCGCATCCGCCGGCCCCAGGATTCCGCCCACAAGCAGGGTGCCAAACTGGTTGAAGACCGAGCCCAGCACATGGTTGAAACTGGTGGAAAGCGTGAACCGCCAGATGCCCGGCGCATCCTCCGGCTTCAGGCGGGTAAACAGGCTGAACCGCAGGGAACCTCTGGCATGGCGCAGTTGCAGCAGCCCCAGCGTGGTGCCGCTTATGAACATGGTTATCTGTGTCGCGCTCCACACCATCAGGTAATAATCCAGCCCCATATGCCACATGAACCCGATGCCCGAGCCCACGGTACGGACCATGATGCCGGTCAGGTCGGTCAGCATTGTCAGCCAGAAGCAGTTACACAGGCGGAAAACCCCCGCCGACCAGCTTATGTTCATGAACCACAGGGTCAGCATATAGCCAAAGGCCGCCCCCTGATCCGCCGGGGGCCACCCCATATAGGTGCCGAACAGCGCCACCCCCCCGGTCCCGACAAGCCAGCCAAGCCCGCCGCTGATGTAATCCGCCCGTATGCAGAACGCCAGCACGCGTGAGAACTGCGCCCGCCTGCCGTTGGTGAACGGATCTGTGCCATAATGCAGCAAGGGCTGCCAGGATTGCAGATGCGTCGCGGCCGATACCGCCGTGCCGAAGGTGGTCACGAGCATGAGCACACCGAACTGCTGCAGCCCCAGCGCGCGCACCGCCCATGCGACATACACAAAACTGCAGATCGCGTTCGTCGCCCGCCCGGCGATCAGGAAACCGGTATTGCCGAATATACGCTTGAGCGCATCCCGTTCCTCAGTGGACATGGGTCATCACACGCGCAAAAACCCGTGCACGGGACAGAACCGGACACGTTCCTTCCAGGCAACAGACGAAAACGATGGCGCAAGCTCCTCTTAATACGGTCATGACCGGCGGAGAGTGAAGCGCCTTATCCGTCACTTCGCCCCGCGCGGGCACTCTAATGCGGCACCCCCTTCACGACTAGCCCCCCGCACCCCGCATTGCAACCGGCTGGCAACTGGAGAGGCCGCCAGCGCCCAGCCAACCGCCATGAACATCCACCCCGCACTTGGCTGGGTCAGGAATGAACTGCTGGACTGGACCGGCCAGAACAGGACGCCACATGTCACCGCCAGCATCAGCCGCTGCGGATCACGCGCGGGCACGATCCCCGCGCACATCACCCGCAGCCAGCACAGGCTCAGGGCCATGAACAGGATCAGTGCGGGCACACCCCCCATGGTTCCCATCAGCAGGTAATAATTATGCGGATGCAGGTTACATCCGCTGGCCCCGCCATACGGTCCTTCAGCCACACCCAGCCATGGCAGGCCATGGAAATAGGCCGGGTCCGGGCAGGCATGGCGAAAACCGTCAAAGCCCAGCCCCAGCCATGGATGGTGCCAGATCATGACCCCGGCGCGGATGAACAGCATTCCGTAAGGGCTCTGGGCAAAGCCGCGCATATGCATGATAAAATTCACAACCAGCTTGTGATAGGCCTGCGGCGCCAGCACCGGGGACACCCCGATACCGATTGCCCCGCATATACCGACCACCACCAGCCCGCCCCGCAGGCGCGGCACCAGAATCCCGACAATTCCCATACCCGCCAGCAGGCAGAGCAGCGGCATACGCTGGGCCACCAGCACCATTGTCAGGACCAGCCCCAGCAACATGCCCCCCGCCATGACCCGCCCCCGCGCGCCTTCACGCCAGGGCAAGCCGTATGGCTGGGGAAAAGGGCTGGCAGCGCGGTCATGACCAGCGCCTGCCCGGCGCGGGGTGCCCATAGCGGCCCCAGCAGCGCGCCATCCGCCCAGCGGCCATACCCCAGGAAATTACGTCCACACAGATATTGCTGCCAGCATCCGGCCACCAGCCACAACGCGACGGCCCCATAAGCCCGGACCATGACGCCACGCGTCCGCGAATCTGGCAATATCCATACCTGCAATGCCGCGACAAACAGGAAATACCGCACCAGACACAGGGCTTGCATGACCGCATGCGCACCGCCCATCACCGCGGAAGACAGGACGATTTCCCCCCACAGCATGCCCGCCACGACAACCCATGCCTGTCGTAGCCAGCCCCAGTCACGGCACAGCATACAGTGGGCGACAAACAGCACGGCCACCGCCGTCATGACGATTTCCGCCGGGGCGAGCGCGTACAGCAGGAGCAGCGGCATCGGGACAACAAGCCCGGTCACAACCCGCCGCATCCAGAGTTCTGCCTGCCGCATTCCCGCCCCCTTCCGGCTCCGCCTGTTGCGTCATACCGTATCAGGTGGATGTATCGCAGGGAGCAGGAAAACCAAACCGAAGGAATCCTCCTGAAACGATCCGTCACCTCATTCCAGGGGCCATCTGAAAAGCCCGCCTGAACATCCTGTTGACAGGACGCACCGCCACGCGACAGGTCAACGGAGCGTTCGTCCCTACAATCCGGAAGGCCGGCACCATTCCACGCCCCGGCCATCCATCACGGAAGTCATTCATGCCGACACTGTCCTACCACGCCGAATGGCGTCCCCATGCTCCGGCGGATTTACCGTCCTGCCATGCCACATCCTATCCGGCGCGGTTGCGGGATGGCTCCACCCTGATCCTGCCCCTCCGTCCGCTGCCTGATGGACACAGGGCCATCGCCCTGCTCATGTCCAACCAGACGGATTTTGCCATCGAGCGTGAAATCATCCGGTTGCTGACGGACATGGCGCGGGAACTGGCCCCGGAAGTGATCGTGGGGGTTCCGACCATGGGGCTGGCCTATGCACGGCCCGTGGCGGAAAACCTCGGGCTCGACAACTATGTCGCACTGGGGCACTCACGCAAATTCTGGTACGATGAGGCACTTTCGGAACCACTCACCTCCTCCACCAGTCCGGACCTGAGCAAGCGGTTATATCTGGACCCCGCACTTGTCGAACGTGTGCGGGGCAAGCGTGTCCTGATCGTGGATGACGTGCTGAACACTGGCCGGACCGCTGCGGTTGCGACCCGGCTCATGCACAGGGCGCAGGCCAAGGTCATCGGCATCATGGCCGTGCTGACGGAAGGCTGGGCCTGGCAGGCTGAGTTGCGCAAGATCGGACAGGACGCGCCCGATCTGGTTCACGCCCTGGGGCATATCCCCCTGTTTGAACGTGAAGCTCAGGGATGGCGCCCCATCGCGGGGACCTGAATGCGGATACTTCCCGGCATGCAGGGCTGCGCAGGTATATTCCGTAAATCGGAAGTTTCGGGGCGTCGCCTTTTCCCGAAAAGGCGACGTTTCCTGAAGCTTTCTGGATAAAGCTTCACCATGATTACAGGGTATTTCGTGGACTGGCTTTTTTAACAGCCTCCCATAAGGACGTATCGGGAAAACGCCGCCTGTTTGGAAACCGGTTATGGCCCGGAATTGTTGGCGACGACGTTTACCTTCTCCCTGGAGTTGTCCGCGACACCTCCGGCGCAGCCCCGGAACACATTGCCCGTGATGGTGCCATAAGCCACCTTCGGATCAATACGAACCGCTCCCATTGCAGTAGTACTGGTCCTGTCGGAACCACCGCAGAAATTCACCCCGCTGACCACGAAGGAACCGGAATCGGCCCCCACGCCATCAGCCTGCGCCTGCAGGAGAATGCCAAACGTGTCGGCTGACCTGGAATATGCCGCCCGGCGCTGATTGCACCCCATGATATCGCCGCCGATGAATTTGAAATCCTTGGCCGCGAACGTAACGCATGACCCCGCCGCACCTTCGACCTTTCCACCGTAAAATTCAACATGACCGGCACCGGCAAATGCACCCGACGCGACAATGCGAATGAGATTGTCAGGCCGGTTATAACCGAAGCACTGGAACGAATACGCCTCCAGATGAACAAGGTCGGTCGAATCAAGGCATGCGGACCTGTCAACGTTGTTGAGTGCGTTAATCTCCGTTTCCATGCGATCTATGTGAATGAACTGCGGGCATTCCCCTATCTGGATCGCGTTGGGGCAGTCAATTTTCAACCCGATGCTTGGCTGGTTACAGGTGCCGTGGCGGATCCACGTTGTCGCGGCGAAGCCTGACAGATGAATACAGCTTCCCGGAACAAAGCCCCTGGCGGATGACAGCATTTCATCAACGTGAAAATCGAATATTTCCGTAACATCACCCCGTGTCGCGCAGCCGCCGGGGCCAGAGGCGCAGTAATCTCCGGTAAAGGCGACAGCATACCCGTCATGAAGGGCCGGAGATGACGCCATCTGCTTTGCATAGAAGTCGTGAAACCGGTTCTTGAAGCCCGAATACGCCTTGAACAGGTTATAGGCTCCGTACGAATAGACATGATCCACCAGGCAACCGGCGCAATGGTCGAACTCGACGGCATAGCCGGTCTGGGTGACGGCTTCCGGTGTGTTCGCAAAGGTGAAGGCAACCGATGTCAGCCGCCCCCCATAGAAATATTTGTCACCCGCAGGCACTGGCATATTGAACTGGAACAGGGACGCATTGCCGCTTCCCCGCACCACAAAGCGACTGCCCCCGCTGGTGCGCGCCGCCGCCGGTGCCGCGAATGGTCACACCCGCGCATGGAATGGAATGACCGGCCGAAGCGGAGATGACATAATCCCCCGCCGGGAAGAACAGTTCACCGCCGGGGCTCGGGCTGTGCGCGCAGATTGCCGTTAGTGCGTTCTGGATGGCCGCGTCATCATTCGTGGTGCCATCCCCCTTGGCCCCGAAGTCCTTGACGCTCACGGTATCCTCAAGCCTGAGCAGCAACGTACGCTCCTTTGCCCGCGCCCAGGATGGAGAATACTGGATGAGCGTGGACAGCACGCAGGCCGCAGCATTCTGACATGTAAATGATGTCGCCGTGATCGCGCCATTCGTGGCCGCCGACGTCGTGGGGTTCTCGTGCCAGTTCGACAAGGATTGCGCCCATCCCTGCGCGGTCATGCAGACAAGACACAGGGCGGCCAGGAGGAAGCGTTTCATTCTTCGGTTTCTCCATCCCCCGGTTCATCCCCCCAGGGCAATTTCGTTATGGTACGGCCTGCGCCAGCCGATGAAACTGTCGTCAACGGCAAGGACGCCAATGCGGCTGTCGGGCGTGGTGGCAAGAATATACCGGCTGTCACAACTGACAATGTCACCCGGCGCGCATCCTGCATTCCGCACACCGCATAACGTATCCACCGGGGCAAGAGATGCAGGAGCGAATATTCGCCGCGCCGTTACCCATGATGCAGCCACGGGGAAACGTATCCATGACCGACCGGATCCGCCTGACAACGGACAACGTGGACTACGAACAATGCCGGTTCAGCCTTCGCCGCGCCCTACCGTATGGGAGCATCCCATCACAACACAGCCCCAAACCAGTGGCCCCAAACTTTGGGCTGGTCATGCCCCGGATTGCCGCAGACTATGAGGCACCATGGACGCAGCGTTTTTGTGCGTGCCGACATCTAGACGGCGGCGGATTACCTAGCTAAACAGACGATATGGAGAGGTGGCCGAGCGGTTGAAGGCAGCGGTCTTGAAAATCTCCGCCACTCTCCGATAAAATCCATAAATTGTTTATTATCAATGAAATAGCGTGCGCCTTCGTTTCGCATGTGACGCCCTGTTCCTGCCTTTCCGCACAGCAGGTCGGCACAAAAAGCGGCACAAAAAGCCTCATATTTTGAGGCATGTTCACGCACTTTTGCATTCCTAAATTCAAGACATCCGAGATGCTTTTCTAGCCAATGTAACAACAGGAAAATCAGTCTACATTCCTATTTAAAACATTTGGAGAGAAACGTAATATGCCTCTAGCAACTGATGTTGAAGTCCAAGGAACTGATGGTAAATGGCGGCCATTACGAGTTACGGCTCTATTGGCGATGTCAGAAGATGCGCGCCGTCAACGGCCCTTCAGATGCCTTGAGTGTCATGGTGCTGTCACGCTTCATCAACCATCAAAAGATAAAAAGAAAGCAGCCCATGCTGAACATAAAAGCCGATGGGCCGGATGCCCTCGAAGCGATTGTTACGATCATGCTGGGCTAAGACCTCATCCCAATCAAGTGCGATGACGCCCTGTTTGTCTCGCTAGGTGCCGAGGTGTCGGAACGGGAAGGCTCGCGCATTGGCGTAGTCCTGTTCGGGGAGATCAGAGTCTTTCATCGGCCCCACCCAAAGCCAGACACGGATAAGGGGGCGGTGGCATCTGTACGGAAATGGCTGGAGCAGAACGGAGTAACGCCATGAATAACATGATGGAGATTGGCAGCCACCGGGCCGTCATCCAGTTTGACCCGGAAATCGGCATGTTCTGGGGCGAGTTCCTTGGCCTGAACGGCGGAGCGGACTTCTACGCGGACAGCGTGGAAGGACTACGCAAGGAAGGCGAGACCTCGCTGCGCGTGTTTCTGGAGATGTGCGAGGAAAAGGGAATCGAGCCCACAAAACGCTACTCAGGCAAATTTCAGGTGCGCCTGTCCCCGGATGTTCATGCCCGCGCTGCTGAGATCGCGGCCGCCCGTGGCGTAAGCCTGAATCGGCTTGTCCAAGATGCGTTGGAGCTTGTGGAGCAGTAAGTTCTCCTGACCAAGATCAGGGCTTTTTTCCAGTATTTTGTGGATAACAACAGAACGACAGGGCCTTAACAGGTTCCTGCCGTTTCTATTTCCGGCACCCTTTCCGCAAACAGAACAGCCGGTGAATCCGGCGCCAGATCACGGCGCGGGCGGCCCGAGGTTATCGAATATGTAACGGCGATGATCTGCACGCTCTACGAAGTAGATCACCCATGCCAGAACGGACTGGGCTGCGATGATGCCAAGCGCCACACAGATCATTCCATCCGCCCCTGCCGCCAACAGTCACGCGCGAACGCGATGAGCAGATAACCCACCGCGCAGGCTGCCCCCAGCACAAAGCCGAGGGCCAATCCGGAATAGAAGTTCACGATGCCTGAATGGCCGCATTATCGGCCTTGCACTTGGCATAAATGGCCTCGATGTCCGCGGCGGTCGGGCCGCCGGATGACGCGGTATCTTCCACCGCCGTCTTGATCGTGGTCCAGGCATCGGGACCGTATTTCTCGATCAGGCTGATAACGGTGCTCGCGCCGCTTACGATGGCGCTCAGTTCTGCTGCTTCCATGTCAGTTACTCCCCGTGGTTGTGGTGGTCTGCGCGGTGGACAGGGCCGATTGCAGCCCGGCCAGCGCGCTTTCGGCCGTGGCCAGTTCAGATGCCGTGACCGTATCGCCATTGGATACGGCAGTATCCAGCGTGGTCAGGGGCACCAGCGCGGCTGCCGAAGCCGTCTTGATGTCGGCCTTGACCGTGGCGTTCACACTGCCGGAGGCCAGATAGGCTTCCGCACCGGTGGCGGCCACATGATAGGCGCTCATGGTATCGAACGCGGCCTTGCGCAGATTGGTCTGGCCGGCGCAGGCCCCAAGGGCTGCCAGCGAAAGAAGGGCCGCGCATGCCGTGATGCGGGATCGGTTGATCATGTCGGTTTTCCTCATGGAGTCGGCCACGCGCCGGGTACGAAGCACACCCAGCTATTCGTGGCGGTGCAGAGATAGATGCCGGACGCGGCGAAAATGATCTGGCCTGGCGCGCCGCTTGCCGTTACCGAGGCTGGCGGCGTGCCGATCTGGACAGTTCCCTCGAACACGCCGGTCAGGGTTCCTGACGACTCGCCAGAATACTCGCTGCCGTCGCTGGAAAGTTTGGATGCGAAGGCATCCAGCGCCTTGGTAATCGGATCCGTTGCGTTCGAAATCGCCACGGCAGTCGCGCGCCGGGTCAGGTATTTCCCGGCGTCGAAGCGGTCCGGCCGCCGGATGGGGTCAGGCGTTCCCATTGGTCGCCTGCTCCGGCTGGCCCTTTTTGTTCAGGACCGGGATGCCTGCCGAGGCTACAGCCTGTTTCGCTGCAGGCTTGTCAGCCACCGGCACGCGCACGGCGCTCTGCCCCGGCTTGAAGTGGTTCTCCGCCCATCCGATATTCAGGCCGATGGTGGTCATGACCTGATAGACAACAGCCCACCAGCTGCTGCATGCGGCGGCGGGACCATCGCGGCGGCGGCGCCACAGGCGATGATGAAGAGAGCCACGTACAGGTCATACTGTGCAGGCACATATTCCAGCATCATGGCGATGACAGCCCCGAGGCCGCCGAATTTCGCGGCTGTATTCATTTGCCGTCTCCATGCAGGCCGATCCGGTAGAAATCGTGATGGCCGATTGTCTTGATGAAAAACCGGGGGCTGGCCCATATCGGCACCGGGCTGCCGTGCCGGTAGTAACTGTCGGCCCCGTCCGTCAGGTCCACCAGCGTTCCCGCAACCAGCGACAGGGCCAGTTCATGCGCCACGCGGTATTGCGGGTCGGACTGGTTCAGGCAGGCCAGCCTGGCGGCATTGGGATCGCCGGGGTTCCAGCAGGAGAACTGCCACGGCGCGCGGCATACGGATGTAATGTCCGTGCCCCACCAGCCGGGCCGTGCGGCCCGGTTGCCGATCACGTTCAGGACCGCCTGCATGCCGTGCGGGCCTTCCCCCTCGCCTCGCCCCATGCGGTCATGGCGGACATATCTATGGCGGTGGCGTCCAGCATCAGCCGAACATCCCGTGCCAGAGGTGGCAGACGCCACGCCATGCGGCATCCCCGATCTGCCCCCAGCCCAGCAGGCCGGTAATCAGGACAGCCCAGAACATCATCCGTTTGTCGCGGGCGGCCTCCCGTTCCTCGATACGCCCCAGACGGGATGAAAGATCGTTGTCCCGATTGTCCTGCTTTTCCTGCAGGGCGCTGAACCGGTCGTTCATCTCCCGGCGTGTCTCGGCCGCGTTATCGTTGACCGCCTGCATCAGAAGCGCGTTCTGGTGCTTCATGTCGTCGCGCAGGTTGTCCTGCACGCCCTCCACACGGGCCACGCGCTCACGCACCACGGCGACCTCCTCGACCGTGGCATATCGGGGATCAGACATCAGTGGGATACCGCCTCACCGGACACGCCCGTCCACGCGCTGCCGTTCCACAGCACCAGCACGCCCTTGCTGCCGCTGCCGATATAGCAATCCGTGCAGCGGATCACCTGATCGCTGGATGCGGGCAGCTCGGCATAGGTGAAAGATGGTGGCGCATAAGCGGACAGATCAGCCTGGGTGGCGATGCCACCGGCCTCGGGCGGGAAGTTCCCACCATCAAACAGCCCATGCTGTTCGGGCGATGTGGGCGCGGCATGCGCCTGCACCGTGGCAAGAAGGCTGGCGGCTGCCAGAAGGTGAAAAAAGCGCATGCCGTCCCCGAAACTGAATGGTCAGGATTTCGGGGTATGGGTAGTTTGTTAGTACGGTGTGGAGAGATGGAGAACTATCATGGCACTTGATATGCACCCGTCCCTCGCCGTAAGCGTCGGCGGCTGGATCAGGACGGAACTGGTTGAGCCCCACGGCCTGAAGATCAAGGATCTGGCCGAACATTTCAGGGTATCGCGGCAGGCACTGAGCGCCCTGCTGAACGGCCGCACCCACCTGTCCGCCGATATGGCGATCCGGTTTGAAAAGGCATTCGGCGTGAAGGCCGATACCTTGATGCGCATGCAGATGGCATGGAACATGACACATGGCCACACCCTTGATGATGGATTTTGTTCCATCACGGGCGATGGTAAATAGATCACCCAGCCACTGATTTTAGCGAGTCATGCCCCTCAATTACCCTCCGCGCGTGGGAGATATTCTCCGATGCAATTATAATACCGGATTTGTCCCTCCAGAAATGGTCAAAGAGCGGTTGGTAGTCGTGGTCAATTCCCGATTGCCAAAAAGGGACAGACTTTGCTCAGTTGTGCCCTTAAGCACCACGCCCGCATGCTCGGGCGTGACCTATCAGGTAAAAATAGATATCGGACAAAGCCCTCCGGAGCCATTCCCTGGCCAGATCAAATGGGCGAAGGCTGACATGATGAGCGTTGTCAGTTACGACCGCCTGAACCTTCCCTATGACGGACGCTGCATCAAAACCGGCAGGCGTAAATACGTCCAGATTCGCATGCCTTTGGACCAGATGAAATTAATCAGAGAAGCGATTCTCGTGTCGCTCGATCTCGCCTACTTGATACCCGCGCTGAAGTGACCTACATTCTGTGTGCTTGCGGTAGCTTTCGGCGGTTACGTCATGGCTATGCGCCTCAAGTCCACCTTCGGGTGGCGGATGTGATGGCGATTCCAAGCTAGACCATTGACGGCCCCACCTTCCGAGGTGGGGCCTTTTTGATTCTAGCGATCAATCCTCAGGCTCGGCCTAACTGCCGGGCCCGCTCCAGCTTGATCCGCTGCACGTCATTCCACATCTGCATGATGCCATGCGCGGCAGACCGCAGGCTGCGTTCGCAGTTATCGGTATTGGCCCGGTCAGGCTCATGATAGATGCGGGTGCAGACAGCCAGCGCCTTACCCAACTCACCGGCGACTTCATTGGCAGGCAGGGGCTGCGCATCTTCAAAGAAATCGGGCTTCTGCGGCTGGAAATCTGTAGCCTGTGCAATATCCTGCTTCATGTCGGTGTCACTCCCGAGCGATGCGCGAAAGGGCGCGGGGTAGCCTTCTGGCTAGTTCGGCCGCCAGCGTGGTGTCATCTTCCGGCACATCCCCGATGATCGTCCTGATCTTCGCCAGCCCCTTCTGCGTAATCATCGGCTGGCCCACGCCTTCAACATAGCCGCTCCGCTTGACCTCGACATTCTTGGACTCCATCAGACCTGCCTTGATCTTGTCGGCATAGGCGCACTTGCGACCCGTGACGCTGTGGATATAGAGCCAGCCGAGTTCGATCAGGCGGTTGATGAACTTCCGCTCCGGCCACCCGCACTGCTGGGCCGCGGAACGCAGGTTATGGACACCTTCGAGGGATGCCAGTTTCTGCAGCGCCCCAGCCTGCGGAGCCAGTTCCGCAATTTCCTGATCCTTGGCCTCAAGCGCCTTCTGCTGCTCAAGCGCCAGCGTCAGGGCTTCGACCATGTTGGCTGGGGCTTTAATGGTCCTGTAGCCACCCGTCTTGCGGATGGAAGGCAGAACCTCCTCAAACACCCAGCGCTCAAATTCTTCCGCTTCGGGCAGCCTGCTCTTGATGATGAGGCGCAGCACGTCAGGCTCAAACAGGATGCGTACGTTCTGCGTTCCGCCGGACGTCCTAAGGGGGTGGCGTTTTACCACCCCCTTACAATGCAGCTTCATGGCATTGTTCGAATCGGCATATCCGAGGCGATCGCATACGTCCTTGCCGACGAACGCGGGTTCACTATCGACCAGAACAGTGCGGATTTCGTGGCCCTTGAATGCGAAGGGAATGATGCTGGATTTGTTGGTATCGAGTGTGTTATGTGTCGTCATAGCTGTTTTCCTTATTCAGCATGAGAGGCGTCGGAATTGCTGCCAGGCTGGTCCGACGCCTTTTCCATTTCCGCCAGATTGCGGACGATGCTCAAAAATTCTTTGTTGATACTCCGATCATTCTTCGCCGCCCGTACGCGCAGGTAACGAAGGAGGGACCGGTCCATTCGGAAAGTGATGCTTACGGTTTCTGTCATTTCCTCCTCGCGCAACCAAAATGGTTTCATCCATCATATGGCAGAGCAACCATTTTGGTGTCAATTGAAAAAGTGCAACCATTGTGGTTAGTGTTTTGCATGACTGATGAGCGCCGTGTGCCCATAACCCTGCGTATGCCGAGAGATCTTCTGGATCGCCTGAAGGCGGCGGCTGACGCGCGCTCGCATTCCATGAATGCGGAGATCATACAAAGGCTTGAGGAATCTTTTATTCCTCAAAATATAGATGACATCTTTGCCCTGCATAGCAAACCGCCGCCAGATCTAAATTACGCCCGAGTTAATGTTACCCTTGCTCACGATGCGCTTGAGCATGCCCAGGAAATGGTCGACTTTGCTGAGAGCGATCCTAGTGCAGGTGATCTCGAAAAGGCTCTCTCGCGTTACGAAGTCAAACGCGCTCAGAAGCATCTCGATAGATGTATCGCTATGCTGGAGATTTTAGAGGCTAAAAAATAAGGATACCATATCGGACAGAAAAAAGCCGCGTAGAGTGGAATACTATTCTGGTTGTAATCAGGAGCCTTCATGCAAGAAAAGACCCTGACTGGCCAAAGCGGCAAAGAATATCGCTTCGTTGCGATAGACCCCAAAGATGCTCCAGACAGGGCATGTCTATTTCTGGTTCAGGACACGCAATCCAATTCTTCATCTGACCAGATGTATATTGCCCATGTCCGGCATGGCAGAAGATGGGTGAAGTTTTACGGGGAAGTTCCGAATGGGCTAACCCCGTTCAGAGATATTATTGACGGCGGGGCGGAGCAGGTTTTGAGATATAAAATGCCACATGGAAGAGCGTGCCCTTGAGCTGATAGCAAAAAGCCGCCCCCAAGGGAAAGAGCATCTTAGCACTAGGCGGATGAAGTCCTGCATAACGGCAACATTAAAATAATTTTTAAATTTACTTCCCTACACTTTATTTAATAATTTAAACATTATTCCTGTTATTCTTTGATATGTCATACAAGAGTAAGCTCCGGATGCTGCCCATAGGCAGCCAAATCCACGCACAATACCCGCAGACATATGCTGACCTTGAGGAGCTACAAAAAAACCAGCAACAGATATAATGGCAAACATTACAGAGCCAGATATACCTTCTTTTAAATATTCAAATAGCAGTCCTAATAGGTCAGTTTTTTTAAGAGCGCCATATACTTCGCTGTCTTTAATAGTCAGTATTAAGCCCTGCGACACTCCAAGGAAGCCGGCAAAGACAGCAGCTAGTGTTGCTGAGGCCCCCAGCAATCCTGAAGGATCTTTGGGCAAAGAAAAACCTGAAATAAACCATATTCCGCCGGATGCAATTGCGACTATATATGGGCCATACCTTTCAAATTTTCGACCTGCCATTGTTTATTTACTCCAACACACCATCGTGCTGCCACTGTTTAAAAATTCCGACTAAGGCACTCCACCTTTCTTCAAGAGGTAGCCTTCTATTTTCGCCTAATGGAACTGATACATTTTGTTCGAGACGGGATTCCAGTAAATCCAGGGGCTCTCTTGGGCTGTCTTCATCAACGGATCCATCAACTTGCAACACATCAACATCTATACCAGACGAAATAATTTCCTTAATGGCAGATCTTACAACTCTCGCAGGAAGTTTTTTTTCTTTTCCTCGAGATGAGGAAATCTCAAGATTCAAGACATCTCCGTAGGAAACCAAATCACTTTCTATTATATCACTCAACGATTTGTTGTTTAAAACTGCGCCATCATCGCTATGTGGTATATGTATTTTACACTTAAATTTTTTAACGAAACTCATTTTGTCAAGCTTATCTATAGCACCCGGCTGCATTATTGGAATAATATTGAATCCACAATCTTCTTTTCCATTCGAAATAACATTGCAAAAATATGACAAGTATGAAGATATATTATTAAAGCGTGCGCCATAATGATTGTATTGAACAATTAACGCTTTACACTTATCCGAATATACGGCCGCGGTTTCCTCTCCAAAATCTTCAAAATCCTCCAGATCAAAATCCCTAATCGGATTTTCTGGACTCAATCTGCCAGGGCCATAATATCTAGCCTGAGAAAAATTTAAGTACCAGCCATTACTTTTTGTTTTTTTTGCTTCTTCAAGTCGAATTTTATGCATTCCGACATTTACAAAACGATCCTCCAGCGGAAGACCATTTATATAATCAACAATGTTAGAAAGCGTTAAACCATTCCGGTCGTAAACTTTGAATGCATGTATTTTCACCGAGTGTCCCTCATAATATTTACTATATTACCATCATGAGGCAGGACGCTAATCTTTGTGTTTGATTCGCGCAAATTTAATAATTATTCGATAATAAGATAAATGTAATTCAATACTCGATGAAATTTATGAGGAATTATTTGATATTATTATATAATAATTTCTTTTTTATGTAGCATCTGTCGAACGGATACATTTCGGGCGCTCGCACAGGAACAATTGGAAAGGCCGCTATGAGCCGGGCGAGGTCAGGAGCGGAGACTACGGAAATCCCGTATAATCTCTTCTATGGAAAGCAGCTTTGATCCTGCCAAGGATGACAACCATCTGATCATCCCCTCGATCCGGCCGGAAGACAATGAAGAGCGTTTCAAGGTTGTCGGTCTGGTTGGTGAAAAGCTGTTTACCGGCGTGTTTGTCTGGCGGGATGATCTGCCCCGCTTCATTTCCGTAAGAAGGAGCAACACAGGTGAAGAACGATCCTATCATTCTTCCTGCTGATCCCACTGACCCGGAAGATTTTCCTGTCACGCAGGAAGGCATGGACCGGGGCCAGCGTGCCCGGATAATCCGCCGGACACGGACGGCACTGGGCCTGTCGCAGGCGGAATTCGCCAGCCGTTTCCGCGTGCCGGTGGGTACGCTGCGCGACTGGGAACAGGCCCGTGTCAGCGCACCAGATTTTGCCATCGCCTACGTGCGCGTGATCGGCCTGCATCCGGATATGGTTGCTGATGCGGTGGCTGCTGAATAAGGCCATTCAACGGGAGGCAAAGTTCCATGCCGCGCAAACCTGAAATCATCATGCCAACGAACGAGGAAGATGCCCGGATCAACCGTGGCATTGCAGCGGACCCCGACAGTCCCGAACTGACGGCAGCGGATTTCCGCAATGCCTGGCCTGCCCGGTCTGTCGTCCGTAATGCGTGGAAAACTCTTGCTGACCTGCCGGCTTCCAAGGATGATTCCTCTTTAAAAATATCTGATAGAGAACTCATGAAAAGCTGGACCGAAGATCCCTATTTCACTGACGCCCTGGATGCACTGAACGATAAGCGCGAACATGGCCTACGCTTCCTCACGCTTGATCTGGATGCAATCAGTGAAGTTATCTCCAATGGCGATGGTCCTGCTTACAGGCTACTTGATGCCATGGTCAGCATAAAGGAAACGGAAGGCTATGACGGCATGAGGGGCGCGCCCCGTGTTCTGCTGGCTACATTGTTGAGATTGGCGGAGATATCAAAAACCGTGGAACAGCAACCGCGCCGTTAAGCAGATTCCTGCTGGAGTATCTTCGAGGCATCCCCTCTCTTCCTCCACACCACGACGCGCCGTGACACGGTATAATTCAGCCTGCCGTAGGACGGTTTTCGAACCGGATCGCCATGCAAGGTTACCGGGATGCCTTGCCGGTACGTCACTCTCCCCACAATTTCCTTGTCCGACGATCACCAATGCACATCGGGCCGTTGGGCCAGCTTCCCCTTTTGACCAGCGGTGAGGTGCGTTGACGCGACTCCTGCCGATCAGGAACAGTTGCAAGATGAGCAGCCAACCATTCACCGGCGAAATTTATAAAACCTACTGCGTCCTTGAAAGGGGTGGGTCACCACCCGCAATTCATATTGCAGATTTCATCTACATTGATGGCGCGCCTATATCGTCATCGAATGGAGGCCTGTGCCTGGCGGTAAACATCCAGAGATTCTTGTTCCCTTGGATGCTTCACAACTGACCGCCATTCCTGATCCCAAAGCGACGCATAATTATGCAGGTCCGCCCGTGGCAGATCCTCGCCGGCATAACTAAGGCAGACCGATGCGCGCTTAAGATTGTTCTTCCTGATATTCAGGGCAGCACAGAATCTGTAGAATGCCTTGATATCTTCCGGCTTGCTGCTGATGAATTCCATTCCTGATCTTTTCATCAGTTCGCCCCCATCGCCTGATAGGGACTCCAGCTAGGCGACAGCCAGAACGACTGGTTATTCTCCCGCTGCACCCTGTCCTGATACCGTTGCAGATAGCCGAGGTTCATCATGTCCTGTAGTCGGTAATAGACCAGATACTGCATGGCGGCCTTGGCATAGAAGGTATTCAGGACTGCGGCCCGGGGGGTGACCATGGCCCACGGCACATCGTTCATGGCGAAGCGCAGGGCCTCGCTGGCGGCTTCCTGATTGCCGCCGGCAAAGCCCCGGTTCAGGTATCCGTCACGGATGGATTTGAACATGTTGGCGGCATCATTCAGGTTGCCCATGGTCGGTCCTGCTGCTGTGGACAGCATTCCGCCGCCCATACGGTTGGCATCACCGAACAGGAAGTCCCCGAAAATTCCTGCTCCGCCACCCTGCGCCGCCGCTGCCATGACCAGCTTGGTATAGTCTGCCGGATTGTCCGCCGTGCGTGGCTCGCGCCCTTGGCCAGTTCCTTCAGGGTCATTGCAAAATACCCGAGTGTCGTAGTGGTGGCAATCAGCCATGCCAGACCGGGAACGTCCGCGCCCTGCCTTACGCCCTGTAGAAATCCCCTCATATCACCCGTCACGTTGCCCGGCCCCATACGCATCAGTTCGCGCTTCATGCTGCGGGCCATGAAATTCAGGGTGTAAGCCTTGAACTGCATGATTGTCCGGGCAATCTCACCCGCTGCCGTGCCGCGCTGGGTGCCCCACGTGGCCATTGCCTGCGTACCTGCCGCGCCTTCCGACATGCCTTCGCGGATCTGGTCATTAATATAGGTACGCAGCTTGCGTTGCAGTTCTTCCTTAACCCACTCCGGCCTGGCATCAATGTGCGCAACCGCTTCATCGGACAGGTCGCCCATGTGGCTGGCAGCACGTAGCTGCGACCATCTGCCGCGACCAGACTGCTTTTACGGATGGCCTGCCATTCAGCATCCTCAATACCGTAACGACGCAGGGCGACCTGCATATGTCCCGGCAACCCCGAAAAATCACGATCCACCATCCGGGCGAGGTTGTTGCTGAGCATGAGCGCAGCCCCGCGCTTTATGGCATCTGTCCAGTATTGTAGCCCGGTCAGGCGATGAAAACGGGCTACTGCGTCAGACAGCTTGCCCATATGCCCATCCTCCGCCTGAAAGCGGGACGCGATATCCCCCATCAGGCGTCGTGACCCACGCCAAGCAGTTCGGCCACATGCTGGCTTTCTTTACCTTCGGGTAGAAGGCCGCGCACCAGCCTGCTGAAACTCTCCATGATACCGATACCATTATGCCGGAGCATGCCCATCATCACCCCCACATCTGGCAAGGATGACATAAGGTACCGCCGAGCATCTGGACCTGATTAGCCATGCGCGTCATCTGCGATATCTTGGCCAGCGTGGTGTTGGATGGATGGTTGGCCATGCCGGTAATGGTATCGAATATCCGTTCATTCCAGTCCGTGCGCAGGGCCTTTACCGTTCTGTGGTCACCCCGTTCCTTCGCGCGGGCAATGGCGCGGTCGATCCAGTTCCTGCACATGACTTCGGGGTTCGTGCCAAAGCGGTTCATCAGTTCCGCGTTTTCCACTCCGCGCGCAATATCCGCCAAGACGGTATGCATGAGATTGGCCTGGCCAAAGCGGTCCTGATAAGCCATCCATGACGTGGCATCCCTGAAATGCAGAATACGTTCCTGGCTGACCCTCTTGGCCATGTTTCCGGGGCCACGGAAGCCATCCGCTACACCCAGCCCGTTTCTGGTATCATGCACGCCTGTTGCAAGGTTCTCGTAAACCCCACGCAGCCATTCATCCACATTACCGGTCACGTCCGCAAAGGTATCCGGATCCAGCAACGGTTTGATGAAGGATGTCCATTCATCGGCCGTCGCGGCAGAAATCTTGTAGATATCATGGCTCTGGCGCGCGATGTAATTCTTGACCTTCCCGATCCATGCCCCGACCTTGTTCTGTCGCAGGCGCGCCTCTTCCTGATACCGGCGGAAGATGCGGGCCACCTTCTGCGCGGCGGGATTACGGGTATCAGGCGCACTGGCCGGGTCTTCAATCCGGTAGAGTTCGGTTGCCACGTCCTGATCGAATGCGTGGTCCCCTCGCGTCGCGGCCTCAAGCACGCCAGCTTTTTTCAGGTCCGCCTCGATCCGGCCAAGTATTTCAGCCGATGCGCCCTTCATCGCTGCATCAACGGAATAGGCCAGACCGCGGGCATTCCCTTCCACCCCGGTCAGGGTCGCGCGGATATCCTGCACCTCATGCCCTGCCCGCACGGCATTATCCAGACCACGCGCGGCAGCGATATTGAAGGCAGCGGCACGCTTTTCGTTTATGTGAGCCAGACGCGCTTCATCCGCCAGATCCTTCCCGGCCTGCATGGCGGCATCACGTGGGGACATGCCTTCCCGCACAAGCCGTCTGATGCGGCCCTGCGCCCGTGAGAACAGATTGTACAGTTCGTCTTCGGACAAGGCGCGTCCGGCGGCGCGCGCTGCGGTTTCGAAACAGTGCCGGTATGCACCTTCAGCCATTGGTCATTTTTCCAATCATGCATGTGGCGGCGGCCTGCACGGCGCGTGCCATGCTTTCTATTTCCGCGTCGTTTTTATCGAGACCAGCCAATTCCGGGCTATGCTTGGCGTCGTCGCCAAGTTGTTCACGGATACGGGCAAGGTCGGCCTGCGCCTCGGAAAGCTGTTTCCCGGCTTCGGTTTCTGCTACAGTCGGCGCATCTTGCACTGTCTTGGCGGCAGCCCGGCGGGAAGCGGTGATTTCAGGGCTTTCCTCAATCTTGTTGCGACGGGCGGCATCCGAGAGTATATTCAGATTGCTCTGGCCTCGAGCGCTTGACAGGTCTGCCGAACCGGACGCTTCCTGCGGCGGATCACCAGATGAGGCCCCCGGTCCGGACGGGGGTGTGGCGGCGGGGTGCTCCGCCTGCCAGAGCAATTCCCTTTTGTTGAGATAGGCTCCCTTGAACCTGCCGGATGTTATGACCGTGTAGTGTCCATCAGGGTGCGGGCGCAGCGACGTGATAAGCGTGCCATGCGATTTGCGGTTTGACGTGTTCGGCATCCGCTTGATGACGAACAGTTGCCCATCCTCGTTGCGACGGATTTCGTTGGTGCCCTTCGCAATATCCTTTACGGCCGAAACAACATCAGGATACCCGGCGGCATGCAGTTCCGCCCCATGCTCGGCAGCAATATGCGCGCGGCCCATTCCTTTATGCGGGCCGGTATGAAACCCTTCCTCCAGGCGGATGGGAAGTGGTTCCACGCCCGGAATACCTTCGGGCACATGACCAACCGTAACCGGTTCAGAGATGGGTGTGTTGTCGAATTCACCTGCCGGGTCTTGCTGCCCTGCCCACCCATCCTGAATTGAAGGGGGCGGTTCTTCTGTCGGCTCCGCGCTTCGGGGATCAATCGTATCTGCAATCTGGCCAGCTTCGTTCGGCGTGCCTTCCACATGAGATGCGATGGCATCCCGCAGCATGGCGTCCGCCACATCCGGGCCACCCGCCTCAACCCTGTCGGCCACCGGGTTCGCCATTTCGTCCAGCGTCGGCGGCGCATTCAGATCTGGTATCGGATCGCCCGGCCTCCACCCAGACAACCTTGCCCCGGCAAGATGAAAGCCACCGCCAAGCAGGCCACCAAACGCAATGTTGGTCAGCATTTCCGCCATGGTCTGGTCATTATGCTCATCACGGCTGAGGTAATATTCGGGCACAGCGGCGGCGGCCGATCCGGCAGTAGCGGAAATTACCCCCTGCGCCGCCTTTCCCGACCAGCTCTGTTCAAATGCCGAACCAGCCCCACGCCATGCGGCACCGGCTGCCGTATCTCCCAGAGCGGCCCCAATGCGGGCTGCCCCCATTCCGGGACATAGAATGACGCGGTGCTGAGGGGATCGATAAACTGAGGCAGGGAGCCTGCGGCCCATCGGCCCACGCTTCCCGGCGCACCACCCTCACCTCCATCAATCACGGCCTGCCGCACGGTCTGGATGTGATGGGCGTCGTGCAGGTCCGCCGCGACGGTATCGGCTATGGGCCGGTCAAACTTCAGGCCGTCCATTCCATAACGGTCATTGGCTTCATCCGCGCTGAGCATCCGGGCGGATGGCGACCATGCTTCAGCCCTGTGCCGCACGAAATCCGCAAATTCGTTGACAGGTGCCTGGTCGATACCCTGAAGAAAGGCATTCCCAATGCTGTCCCCCATGCTGGATGGCAGGATATCCGTGCCAGCATTCTGGATCGCGTCATTCTGTAGCGGGCCACCGAAAGGGGCATCAGCCATTACTTCGCTCCCTTCCGGCTGGCTTCCATCCGATCAAGGGCGGTATCGCTATATGGATTGAGGCTGGAATAGTCCCCGCGCCGTATCCCTTCCATAGAGACGGATACAGGCTTACCGTCCTTCCTTATGACAGTGTAAGGGATAGCGCCGTTGCGCGAAGGGATCTGGAGATACAGGTTTTGGGTCGCATAATCCGGAACCCATTGTCCAAGGGATTTCGCCCCATACAGGGTATATCGCTGCCGATCTTCGGTTGTCAGGTTCGCGTTGCCCGGAACGGGCGCCAGATCGCCCAGTTTCAGGTTGTCCAGCGCGGCCCGCGTCTCGGTCAGAACCTGAGACTTGGAGACCTGACCCTTGGGGAAGCGTATCGTGCCGGATGTATCGTATTTGTTGTAAATCAGACCATTGACTGCATTGCTGATGGCGGTATGGGCAGTCTGACCATGCATGACGTAGAATGTGGCCAGCCGCTGAACTGCCTGATACGTGGCGCGATACTGCTGGTCACCCCCTGCCGTGTTCAGGGTGGTCAGATGATAGGCATTCAACCTATCTGCTATGGGATCAGCATTCGCACCGGCCTGTAATTTTTTACCCTCCATCCCGGCTGATTTCTGCATGTCCTCCAGCTTCATTCCCATGGCTGCATGCATATCGGCTGATGCCTGAACCTGAGACGGTTCGGTCATATCGCCCATGACGCCATAGACCGGATCAAGCTTTCCATGCTGCACGGCTTCAGCCATGACCTGCGGATAATAGTTCCCGTACTGCTGGCGGAGTTGAGCAAAGCGCGGGCGCAGATCCTCTCCGGATGGGACGCGGCTCAGCCCATCCGTAATGGTGGAGATCTGGCCGTTGGTCAGGATGCGCGGCTGCGCCACCCCCATGCGGGACTGGACTGTGCTGCTGGCACGGAACAGGTTCTGCTGTGCCTGCGCGATCTGGGCTGCGTCACCCGACTGCTGCGCCTGTTGAGCCTGCTGCGTGGCTGCCTGAACTTCCGGCTATTGGCCACATAGGTCACGGATCATCATGCAGGGATTTTTCATTGGCCTGCGCCATTGCCGTATAGCGTGTTGCAACCTGCTGGCGCTGTTTGTAATCTTGGGCATCGGCACCGGTCAGGTCTGTCACCTGACGCAATGTCCGGACACGCTCCGCCGGGCTGGCATAACGTGTGCCGTTGTAGCTACGGATGCCTGCCGTGATGCGCTCAGGCTGTCCTTCATCTGCTGGGCCTGCTCGGGCGGGAACCACTGGTCTATTTCCTGATCAGTCGGAGCATCGGGCACATCGTTCCCATGCAGGTAGGCATCATTCGCCCCGGCAAAGCGGTCCTTGATGTCGGCCATATGGGATGACGCGGTTGTCGCCCATATGGATTTGCCCTGCCGCATAAGTTCATAGCCATACGCCTTGGCTTCGTCATCATAGGGCGATGCGGCGATGCCCTGCGCCACCTTATCCCAGTCAGGAGGGATGCGGGACGTTGGGCCGCCGGGTTCGGCCTGTGCCGCACCCGTGCGGGAGACATAATTGCGGGTTTCATCAAACGGGATGGCCGCGACGAAATCAGCATCGCTGACGGCACCGGTGCGCGGGTCGCCAATATCCTTCACCCACTGGTCAACGCGGCCCGGCCCGGCGTTATACGCGGCGCAGGCCAGCGTCTGGTTGCCGCCATACTTCTGGCATAGCTGGTCGAAATAGAACCGACCGAGAGCACGGTTGTAGTTCGGATCGTTCCTGAACCTGTTTTCATCCCAGCCAAGGGGGGACTGTTGCGCGACCTGCCGGGCGGTATCGGGCATGAGCTGCGCCATACCAACCGCCCCCCTGCTGGACGTAAGCGGCTTGCCGTCCGCCCCCATCTGGTGGCCACCGCTTTCGTTGTGGACCATGCCAGAGAACGTGTCATCCGGGCTATTCCCCTTCGGAATGGCGTAGACGTTTCCGGATGCCTGCCCCATGGCGGCGTAGTAGGCCATCTTCCCCTGCTGGTGCCAGACATGCGGCTGCAGGCCCTGGGTCAGTTCGGCCCAGTCCTGCTGTGGCATATTGGCGCGGTTGGCATTTACGAAGTCCTGCGCGCCGATCGCATCGTTATCGGCCAGATGGGCCTGCGCGATTGTCTTGACGAATTTGGAATGGGCAGCCAGTACGGCGGTGTGAGTAGCCACATCGTTCGGGTTAAAGCCCTGCTCCACCATCCGGTTGACCGTTGCGCGCTGCGCCTGCCCCCATCCCAGACTGAGCGCGCTCGGGTTTTTGTAGTCGCCTGCCGCAATCTGGATGCCATTATCAGCCTGTGCCTGCGCCTCCCTGTCAGACCATGCATCTGTTTGCTGGCCGACATGCGATAGAACCTGGGCATTGATCATCTGCTGGTAGCGCGTGCTATCCATCGTGAACTGACGGGACTGCGCCTCATTTGTCAGAGTGCCGGCGGCATCTTTCTGCGCCTGATCCAGTTGCTGCTGGACCTGCGGATAAGCCGAGACCGCCTGCTGCCCTTTCAGGTTCAGGAAGCCCGGATAATTCTCCTGATCGTCCGGATCGCCATACATGATCTTCTGCACGGCTGCCTGATGGATATTGTTGGCGGAATTGAGCGCGAGCATGTTGGTCTGCTGCGCCCGACGCTGGGCAATCTGCTGCAGATTGTCGGATGCCTGACCCATCCCCTCGCCAATGCGGGAGAACCCTTCGGCAATGTTGCTGCCGAACGCGCCGGGCCGGGCATTGGCCTCAAGGTATCCATTGGGGATTTCGCCGGGCAGTTCGCCGCCCGGCTTGAAAACCGGCTCCGCCATCAGCCAACGCCCCCGGCATAGTTGGAATACCGCTGTGCCCAGTTATTCCACGACTGTCCGGCACTACTGGTGCCGCTTCCCTCAAGCGCGCCCATGTCCTTCATGTCATCCCACCTGTCCGCGAACTGGCTGGCGCCACCGATCAGGCTTCCGGCCGCCCCCATCGCGCCGCCAAATATGGCGGAACTGGCGGCCTTCCTGTCCGCTGCCGCCTCGTTATCGAAATTGACCACCTGATTGCGGTAATCCAGCGCGCGGGCATTGGCGTTATACTGGATGCCCGCCACATTCTGCCCCGTGGTCATGGCGATGGCGTTCTGTACATCCAGATCGGAACCACCGTTCAGGACCGTGCCATTGGCCGCCATCTGCGCACGCTGCGCGCCAAGACGTTGCGCCCCCTCCTGATAGGCGCGCTGGGCCGCCACATCGCCCTGATCCAGCGCCACATCGGCATCGTTTCCCGCCATGTTGGCGTTCTGCTGGGCGATGCGGGCTTCGTATCTGTCCTGGCTGGCCTCCGATATGCCGCCAAGGATCGAGCCTACACCACCAAAGAGTGACCCGGCTGCACCCAGCCCGGCCGATGCGACACCCATGTCATCCCCTCATCTCGGCACGGCAGAACAGCGCACCGCCAACGCCAACCGGCTCCGGGTCATGGATGGTGAACCCGAGCCAGCGCAGCCAGCGGATGGCCTGCACGTATTGGGCATCCACCCGGTTTGTTAGTACGGTGTGGGTGCGCCGCCATTCCTCCACCCAGCGCCGGGTTTCGCGCAGGAACAGTTTTCGGTGGCGGCCAAGGTGCATGGTGCCGATCATCCACGGGCAACCAATGGACGGGTCCAGCATCACCGGCTCGACCAGGCCGAACACGCCCAGCGGCCTGTCATCATCCAGCATGACGGCGGCCACGGCGGAATGCGCGATGCTGTGGCGGATGGACATGGCGACCGGAAGGGGTGACGTACGCGCCACCTCCTGCCGGTCCGCAGGGCGCAGGATGGGCGCGATCAGGTCCGCGTCATCCGGCACGGCGGCGCGGACGGTAATCAGTTCCCGACCTCGACATCCACATCCAGACCCGTCACCGTGCAGGGCAGCGGGTAATTCTGGAACACATCGATCTTGCCATACTGGTCCCAGTTCGCCGCGGGAATGACGAACTGCACGTCCGACGACAGGGTTCCGGATGTGGCCGCGCTCCCGACCGGTCGCGTGCGCGTGCCGCCATCAGTCGAGACCTCGATGCCCGCCGTATTGTAGAGCGTGGTGTAGATCTTGCTGACCCGCTTGCGGCGGCTGAACTGGGGTGGCTGGCCAAGGTCCAGCGGCAGGGATTGCAGGTGCGCCGTGATTGGCAGCCCGACCGTGACCGTGCTGCCCGCCACCGGCAGGATGACCGCGCCGTTCGTGACGGTCAGGCCGGTATAGCCCCTGCCATCAATGCAGGCGGAAACGGTCTCTCCTTCAAGATGGGACAGCCCCGATACCGTGCTGACGGGCGCGCCGGTGTATTGCAGCCCGGCATCCACGAACCATGACTTCGTGATGTCGCTGTTGGCCGCGCCAAGCTGGCGTGTGCGCAGGCGCTCGACATAGGCCACGCTCTCGCCGTTGATCGTGCGTTCAACCACGAAATAGGCGGTATCCTCCACCACACCGTTCTCGGTTTCTTCAGGAACGACCGTGACGGCCCTGAACTTTCCATTGGTCGTGGTGTGCTGGTGCCATGCCCATATCTGCTGTTCCTTCAGGTAGGTCAGGCCCAGCAGCGTCCCGTCCGAGCGGACGGCCCACACGATATTGAACGGGAACTGCGCGAACCGCCAGTCGTCTATGGTGTATCCATAGAAAAGATGGTCAGCCAGAACCGAAAGGTCGGTGCCATTATAGACGGCGGCATAATAATCATACTGCAGGTCGCGGACATGGCTGCCCTTGCTTTCAACGAACAGCACGTCCTGGTCGATGGGCAGCGGCAGGGTATCGGCCGCCCCCACGAACATCTGCGGCGTAACCGTCACATTCCCGGGCGTGATAACCTTGCCCGCATCGCCGCCGCTGACTTTCCATACGCTTCCCGCCGTGAAGATGATCAGATCCGCCATCGGCACGATATGCCTGATCTGGTTGACCTGCTGCGACGCGATGGTCGCCGTGATGGCATCGTCATCCTTGACGGGGTTGGCCACGTCCATGTTGGTATAGTTGCCCGAGCGCGTCATCCAGATGGTCTGCGGGTCGGATGCCGATCCCCCAAACACCCGGCGCTGCTGGAAATAGGACACACAGGCCGGGTTATTGCCGCTGAACGGGTCTTCATGCGTGGGGGGACCGATCGCCGTATCCGGCTCATAATCGGCATCCTGAAAGGTCAGGTCGGTTGTCGAGCCGATCAGTCCATAGGAACCGGCATATTTGCGGTAGATGTTGTAATAATCCGCACCGGAAACAGCCGCCCAGTCAACGGTATTGTAGTTCCCGTATTCGGTGTAATAGCCGATATTGTAGTTCGTGACCGAAGCTGTGGCCGAGACATTGCTTTCACTGTTCAGCGCGATGGAGACCGCCGTCACCACATAATCATAGGTGACGGACGAAATGCCCGGCGTCGTTCCGGTATTCCCCGCATTTCCGTTCGTGGCTGCGGCGCTGACGCCGGCAGGCGCCGCTATGCCCGCGGCGAACGAGATTTCGGAAAGCGTCCAGTCCGTCTCCCCGCCGCGCGAGAGATTATAGAGCGGATAGGACGGGTGCGCGATGGTCAGCACATCCGCCGACTGCACCCACCGGATATTCCAGACATCCGCCACGGCATAGGGCGTTGCAACCTCATACAGGCTGCCATCCGTATTGGTCAGGTACGCGCCATCGGAAATGAAACGGATGTAGCCGCCCCCCATCTCCAGCACATAGGACTGTGTGTTATTGTAGATGAAGGGCACAAGCCGGGGCAGATTGGCCACATCCTTCACCGCGCCGATGAACTGCATTCCGGACCGGTTGCTCGCCCCGCCCTGCACATGGACAAAGAAGTTCGTCAACTGGCATGCTCCTGTCTGCCACTTTTCCATATCTGAACGGAAGCGCAGCATGGGTGAAATGATTCCTGCCGCGAATGCCTGCCGACAGGCGATGGCGGGCCTGGGGCCGGATGGAGATTGCGGGGCCATACCGTCACGGCCCCGTGTTGTTGGCGGTTACGTTCACCGCTTCCGTGGAATTGTCCGCAACACCCCCGGCGCACCCCCGGAACACATTGCCCGTGATGGCGCCATAAGCCACCTTGAGGTCGATGCGGGCCGCGCCCATTGTCGTGGGGTTGGTTTCATCCGCGCCGCCACAGAAATTGACGCCGGTGACCACGAAGGAACCGGAGTCGGCCCCTACGCCATCCGCCTGCATCTGAAGCAGGATGCCAAAGGTATCCGCCGTTGCGGAGTATGTCCCCCCGCTCTGGTTGCACCCCATGATATCGCCGCCAATGAACTTGAAATCCTTCACGCGGCCGTGACGCACGACGCCGCCGCGCCTTCGACCTTGCCGCCATAAAACTCGACATGCCCCACGCCGTTGAAAGCGCCCGAAGCAGATAGCCGGATCAGGTTCTGGGGCTTGTTGTAGCCGAAGCACTGGAACGAATATGCCTCCAGATGCACCAGATCGGTCCCCACCAGACATGTCGACCCGCTGGGGTTGGTCATCGCGTTTATCTCGGTTTCCAGGCGATCGATGTGGATGAACTGCGGGCACTCCCCTATCGAGATCGGAGAGGGGCAATCAATGTTAACCCCGATATGGGACTGGTTGCATGTGCCATTGCGAATCCATGTCGTCGCGGCAAAGCCGGATATGTGGATGCAGCTTCCGGGCACAAACCCTGTATCCGAAGACAGCATTTCATCCACATGGAAATCGAATATCTCCGTCACGTCCCCGCGCGTCGCACAGCCAGAAGGACCGGCCGTGCAGTAATCGCCCGTAAAAGTGACGGCATACCCGCCATCCAGCGCGGCGGAAGACGCCATCTGCGCGCCATAAAAGTCATGGAACCTGTTCTTGAAGCCGGAATACGCCTTGAACAGATTGAACGCACCCCACGAATATACGTGATCCACCAAACAACCGGCGCAGTGGTCGAACTCAACCGCATACCCGGTCTGGGTCACCGCCTCAGTCGTATTCGCGAAACTGAACGCCACCGAAGTGACGCGCCCACCGTAAAAATACAGGCCCTGCAACGGCGCGTTGAACTGGAACAGGGAGGCGCTTCCACTTCCCTGCACCAGAAAACGGCTTCCCCCCGGCTGGTGCGCGCCGCCGCCAGTGCCGCGAATGGTCACGCCCGGGCACGGGATGGAATGACCGGTAGCAGCGGAAACGACATAATCCCCCGCCGGGAAGAACAGTTCACCGCCGGGGTTCGGGCTGCGCGCGCAGATCGCCGCAAGCGCATTCTGGATGGCGGCGTCATCGTTTGTGACACCATCCCCCTTGGCCCCGAAGTCCTTGACGCTCACGGTATCCTCAAGCCTGAGCAGCAACGTGCGCTCGGTCGCCTGCGCCCATGAGGGCGAATACTGTATAAGTGTGGACAGCACACAGGCGGCGGCATTCTGGCAGGTAAACGATGCCGCCGTAATCGCGCCGTTCGTGACGGTCGGCGTCGTGAGGGTCTGGTTGACCGACTGGCCGCCGGAAATCGTGGGCGTCGTCAGGGTCTGTCCTGTCGATTTTCCCCCTGACACGTCTACCTTGGTATCAAGAAGGTCGGGGAGGCTGTAATTCCCCCACTTCAGGCCCGAGCCATCTCCGTTGATGTCAAGTTTCCGTGCCCACCAGTCCTGCCACTCCTTCACTGTCGGAATGTAATTCTGGTGCCAGTCCGGAAAGGACTGTGCCCGCCCCTGCGCGGTCATGCAGACAAGGCATAGCACAGCCAGGAGGAAACGTTTCATTCTTCGGTTTCTCCGCCCCCTGGTTCATTCCCCAGGGAGATTGCATTGTGGTATGGCCTGCGCCAGCCGACAGGGCTACCGCCAATGGCGAGGATCCCAATGCGGCTGTCCGGTGTCGTGGCCGGGATATACTGACTGTCGCGGTTGGCGATGGCCCTGACGGGTATGCCCGCATCCGGCACGCCGTTCAGTGTATCCGCAGGCGTCAGGTAAGCAGGCGTCGGGCTGGCTGCCGCGCTGTCGCCCACGATAAAGCCGCCGGGGAAAGTCTCGTTCACCGACCGGATCGGCCGCCATTCATCGCGCAGCGCCGCCATGCCGCGCACCCTGATCCAGTCGGGCACGTAGTCGGTATTCTGCTGCTCGATCACCTGATCGGCCTGCATGGCCTGCTGCAATGTCTGTGCGGCCATGCCGCGCATCTGGCCGCGATCTCGCCGTTGCCTGTTACAGCAATGGCGATCTCGGCCGCCAGCGCCCATGTGAACGCCTCGCGGAACTGCTGGCGCCAGTTGTCAATGGGCTGCGCGTTGGAGACATACTGCACCTGCACACTGGCATGGTTGGTGCGGATGACCGGCCCGGTCGTGTCCGTGCCGGCCGTCCCCACGCCCTCACCAAATGGCAGTGCGGCGTGGAACAGCGCGTTCCGGGCCTGTCGGTCCATCGGGGGATGACGCGGCATCCGCGCGGACAGGACCGCATGCACCGTCACGCAATCGGATGGACGCTGGAACTCGTAGCGCCATTGCGGGTCCGTGCTGGCCGCTCCCTCGCCCGTGGCCGTAACGCGGCAGAAACGCCATTGATAGGCCGAGAGCAGCGTATCAAGGCACATCTGCCAGAACGCATTGCAGGCGGTCGCCTCGGCCGATCCATCCGTCAGCGACGTGATCGTGCTGCGCGTTCCCGCCCGCAGCAGCGCCGCATTGCACAGATCGATCTGCGTGGTCACGGCGCGGCCCTTACTGGCCCTGTTTTTCGATCATCGTGGCGATGAAACGGGGATCGGACGCGCTGATGCGCTGGCCGACCAGCTTCTGGTATTCGGCCCGCTTCTTTTCGGCAGCGGCATCCATCGGTTCCAGGTTTGAACCGGGGTTGCCACCATACTCGATGACTTCCCCCGCTTCCCTGATCTTGCCGCCGATGTAGCTGCGGGTGAGAACCTTGTATTTCGCCATGATACGCCTCACGCCACGTAGTTGCGGGGATAGGGGACGTTCGCGGGAACATCCAGATTGATGCCAGCCGTCACCGTGCCCGCGTCAAGTGCCACGGACGCCGTGTAGGTCAGGCGCATGTAGCGGTAGAGCGTGTTGGAAAACGCGGGCTTGGCGCGCACGAGGAAGGGCGTGCGCTGGCTCAGCACGGTCAGGTCGATGCCGGGGAATTCCTCAAGCGTGTCCCAGTCCGCCCCGTCCTGCGAAATCTGCACGGCCACATCCATCGTCGGATCGGCGGGGGCTGCAATCGAGACCGTGGGCGCGGATGCATATCCCGAACCCCCGTTGGTGACCGTAATGCCCGTGACAACGCCGTTTTCCACCGTGGCCGTCGCTGTGGCCCCCGTCCCGCCGCCACCGGACAGGGTGACCGCCGGGGCGGTGGCATAGCCCGAACCACCGCTCGAA